>DRJK01000044.1 GCA_011052215.1 Gammaproteobacteria bacterium | reverse complement strand
CTGTAGCCGGTCCCAAGGGTATGGCTGTTCGCCATTTAAAGTGGTACGCGAGCTGGGTTTAGAACGTCGTGAGACAGTTCGGTCCCTATCTGCCATGGGCGTTTGAGAATTGAGGGAAGCTGCTCCTAGTACGAGAGGACCGGAGTGGACGATCCCCTGGTGTTCCGGTTGTCACGCCAGTGGCATTGCCGGGTAGCTATGATCGGACAGGATAACCGCTGAAAGCATCTAAGCGGGAAGCCTCTCCCAAGATTAATTCTCACTAGACTCTTGAAGTCTCTGAAGGTCCGTCGAAGACTACGACGTTGATAGGCTGGGTGTGGAAGTGCAGTAATGCATGAAGCTAACCAGTACTAATTGACCGTGAGGCTTGACCATATAACACCCAAGAAGTTTGTTTGGTTGTTGATATGCAATAGTCATAAACTAAGCATGTACAGCTTTTCCAGATTTGAAAAATCGGGGTCAGAGTCAATTATCTTTGATTGACACTGTCTTTTCAGAATAATTGACTCTGACCCCATTTTTTCTTACCAGTTTGCCTGGCGGCCATAGCAAAGTGGAACCACCCGATCCCATCTCGAACTCGGAAGTGAAACGCTTTAGCGCCGATGGTAGTGTGGGGTCTCCCCATGTGAGAGTAGGACACTGCCAGGTTTTAATTCCAGATACCCCTATAACTTGTACTGTAGGGGTTTCTTTTTGTCCTGATAATTTGTCAGGCTGGCAGTGTTTTTGTCCGCTACCCGTTACCAGAAACTGCTGAGGCTATGCCTCAGCCTACCATCAGATAATCCTGATTTTGTTTATAACCAAATCCGCGCAAGTGTTTGGCTATAACCTCGCGCGCACCATAGTTGTTTACATAATTGAGTACAAAGGGCCTCGTTTCCTGTTCAAGCCATTGCGGCGGGTGGACCGGGATACCATTGATCCTGTTGCCGATCTTGTTCGGGTCGATATCAATCCACGCGCACACCGGAAATCCCTTTTCTATCAGCAGTTGTGCCCGTTGGCGTGTTTTACGTCCGGCACCCCAATAGACCAGAGGCCTGTTTTTCGGGATACGTTCATCCCTGCCAAGAAATTCTGCACGTAACCGGTCAAAGGATAATTTAAGATAGCGTGGATCGGTTCGTGAGGCCCGCTGTGCGCTGTCACGCCATTCAAGTAATACCTCGTCCAGTTTGGTCATGCGAATGCCGTTGCTGATCATGCGCAGCCATAGCTCGTAGTCTTCCGGGAAATCGCCATACCGATAGCCACCCAGCGCACCGATAATGGATTTGCGAAACATCACCGAAGGGTGGGCGAACGGTGATTCAACATAGATTTGCGTGGCTATCTGTTCTGGGGTAGTCACACTGTTTTGCCACTGGATGTACTCCTGATAGCCCTTTTTAATGATGTGATCAGGAAACAGCCTGACAAGGCAGGAAACCAGTCCGACATCAGGGTTAGTCGCAAGGTAGCTCATTTGTTTGCCAAGTCTGTCGGGGTGCATAATGTCATCGGCATCCATGCGGGCGATGGTTCGGGTGCGTGCAGTTTTAATTCCCAGGTTCAGCGATTCAACCAGCCCGATCCTGCCGGGTTGCACTAACTGGATACGGTTATCCGTTTTCTGGTAACGTTGGATGATGGCAGCACTGTTATCGCTGGAGCCGTCATCAATAACGATGAGTTCATAGCGGCCGAGAGTCTGTGCACTAATTGAATCAAGGCATTCTGCCAGTGTGGATTCGGCATTATAGACAGGCAAGACAATACTGAGTTCGGCGGCCATACAGATGATAACGGTACGTTTCGTTAAACCGGAATAATGTAGAAAAATTCATGAAACCCATACACTACCACATTATACCGTCAAAACCGGCGGCGCATATATTTGAAGTCAGCTGTATAGTCCGGACGCCGGATCCGACGGGGCAGGTATTCAGCATGCCAGCCTGGATTCCGGGTAGCTACATGATCAGGGATTTTGCCAAAAATATTGTTACGATCAAGGCAAGCTGTGGCGGTGGTGAAATCAAACTTGATAAAACAGACAAGCAGACATGGCGATGTGAGCCATGCCAAGGCCCACTGACTATCGTGTATGAAGTTTATGCATGGGATCTGTCGGTACGGTCAGCACACCTCGATACAACACATGCCTATTTTAATGGTACGAGTGTATTCATGAGTTTTCAGGGGTACGAAAACGAACCTTGTTCAGTTGAAATTCTGCGACCCGAAGGCAGTGGCTATGCGAACTGGCAGGTTTCGACTGCCATGACCCTGTCGGGTGCCGCGCTACATGACTTCGGGGCATACCAGGCCGCGAATTACGAAGAATTGATTGACCATCCGGTCGAGATGGGCAGCTTCACCCTGGATACCTTCGAGGTTGCAGGCGTGCCGCATGACATAGTGATTAGCGGCAGGCACCGTGCAGACAGGGGCAGGTTGAAATGTGATCTTGCAATCATTTGCGAGCACCACGTAAATCTGTTCGGTGAATTACCTGAAATGGATCGGTATGTATTTCAGGTCATGGCCGTCGGTGAGGGTTATGGCGGGCTGGAACATCGTGCATCCACCAGTTTGTTATGCAGTCGTTATGACCTGCCGTTGAAAGGGGTGGATGAAGTCAGCGAACAGTACCGGGCCTTTCTCGGCCTGTGCAGTCATGAATACTTTCACACGTGGAACATCAAGCGGATCAAGCCAAAGGCTTTTGTTCCCTATGATTTAACGACCGAGGTTTATACCCATCTGATGTGGATGTTTGAAGGTATTACATCCTACTACGATGACCTGGCACTGGTCAGGGCCGGGTTGATTACACCGCAGTCGTATCTTGAGTTGCTCGGGCAAAATATAACCCGTGTCATCAGGGGCAGTGGCCGGTTAAAGCAAACGGTATGGGACTCGAGTTTTTACACCTGGACCAAATTTTACAAGCAGGATGAAAATGCGCCCAACGCCATCGTCAGCTATTACGGCAAGGGGGCATTGATCGCCATGGGGCTGGATCTCACCCTGCGTCAACAGACAGCGGGGAAAACAAGTCTGGACGATGTGATGCGATACCTGTGGCAGACCTACGGAAAAACCGGCGAGGGTGTGGATGAAAAAACCATTGAGGACGAGATAGAAAAGTTGACCGGGGTCGGTCTGGGTGACTTTTTCACACACTGCCTGCGTGGAACGGGGGAATTGCCATTATCTGACTGGCTGAAGTCATCGGACGTGAATTACCAATTGCGCCTACCCGAATCAAGCAGGGACAAGGGAGGCAAAAAAACTGAAGAAGCAAAACACAAGACAGTTATGCTCGGTGCGCGATTTACCGGAACAGATGGCGGGGTGCGTATAACCCATGTGCTGGATGGCGGTGTTGCACAACGGGCTGGTCTGTCTGCCGGTGATATCATTATTGCAATTGATAATATCAGGATCGATGCCAGATCACTGGATAAGCGAGTGGGTGAATTCCGGCCGGGTGAGCATTTTGTAATCCAGGCATTCAGGCGCGATGAATTGATCGAGTTTCAGGCCGAGGCCATGGAAGCGATGGCTGATACCTGCGTGCTTTCATTGCAGGCCGGAACACCTGACTGGTTGATGCAGCAGGGTTAGCTCTTGCGTTTATATTCGACTTTCAGAAATTCATCGGTACTGCAACTGGCCTTGTCCCTGCCCTTTAATTTACATTTCATGACCGCAGGTTGTGTCCAGCCTGCGACGGGTATTGTATCCGGGTCAACATCAGGGTCATCCGGGTCGGAAGGCAGGACAAACAGGATGTTTTTCCGCCATGTCACAAGAAATGAGCCGTTCTTGGTGATACGCGTAAATTTGGCTTCGATGAGATAACGGATTTCTGCAAACGGATTGGATATATTCAATTCCTTTGAAGTGCAATTCAGGCTATTGATCTCCTTGCTGCATTTGGTGAACCGGGAGGGAAAGATCTCCGCCGGCTCGCCATCGCGCAACCATTTTCCTTTCATGATGTGTGCTGCTGTATTTAAATTCCCGGGCTTGACTTTTTTTGCTGCAACGGTCTTTTTCCTTGGCGAAGGTCTTTCCTTCCTTTTAGCGACGGGGGTGGCAGGCGTTTTGTTGGCGATACTGGCAATACGTTTTATTTCACGTGCGGCGGGACTGTAATCATTTCTGCGCGCCTTGTTAAGCCATTTCATTGCCTTTTTAGTATCCTGCTCTGTTCCCTTGCCATCGGCGTACATCTTGCCCGCATAAAACTGCGCAGGAGAATAATCACGTCGTGCACCTCTCAGGAACCACCTGAGGGCAACCGGGTAGTTCCGGCTGATTCCCTTGCCACTGTAATAGATATAACCCAGTTTATATTCTGACTTGGCGTGATCCTGTCTGGCCGCTGCCTTGAACCAGTAAAGGGCCTTGTTGATATCGGCCTTGACCTCGTTACCACGCAGATAGGCACAGCCCAGTGAGTACTGGGCAAAGGCATTGCCATTTTTTGCCTTTTTCTGCCAGTCCATGAAACGTTGATCATAGAGCGTGTCGGCAGCCTGCACATAGCCGCTGAACACAGAGGTCAGCACTATCAGGCTAAATAATTTCATCAGGTTCATCGCTTGATTCTCAACCTCACAGGATCCAAAAATTAGTTACATTAGGTATTAAATCGGCAGTTTGGCTCAAAATCTTTAAATTACAGGCGTTTCAGGCATTGAAATGGCTGTAAAAAGAGGCCCCCGGAAGCACATATGAATAGTAAGCAATTGATTTTATTTCAAAAACATCGTCACTCATGACATAATCCCGTTATTAGTTAATTAATGCAGGATATTATGACCATATATCTGGATGTTCTGAAAAAACTGGCAGATGGCAGGTTTCATTCAGGCCAGGTTCTGGCCGCAGATCTGGGCATTTCCCGTGCTGCCATCTGGAAGCATCTCAGGAAAATCGAGGCGGCCGGGCTGGCGGTGGACGCTGTTCGCGGCAAGGGATATCGCCTGCAAGAGCCCCTTGATTTACTGGATGCTGAAGCGATAAAACGGCAGTTGTCAAAACAGGCGCAAAAGCGGTTGTCAGGGCTGGAGTTACACCCTGTCATCAGTTCGACCAACCGTTATTTGCTGGAAACGTACCCTGAAAAGCAGTATGAGTCCGGTTATGTATGCATCGCAGAGTCACAAACAGATGGGCGAGGCCGGCGGGGCCGGCAATGGGTGTCGCCCTTCGCCAGCAACATCTATCTGTCAATGGTATGGCGGTGTGCAGACGGGCCTGCCGCACTGGCAGGCCTGAGCCTGGCGCTTGGAGTTGCCATCATGAGGGTGCTGTCTGATTTCGGTGCCCGTGATATTGGCCTGAAATGGCCCAACGACATCATCTGGCAAGGTAAAAAGCTGGGCGGGATACTGGTCGAGATTGCAGGCGAGGCGAATGGTCCCTGCGTACTGGTGGCGGGTATTGGCATTAATGTCAAAATGGCCTATGGTGCCGGGACAGATATTGACCAGCCCTGGGTGGACCTGGGACACATTCTCGGTGACAAAAGCCCGTTCAGAGTGGAGCTGGTCTGCCGCACTATAGAGCAAATGATGGATATATTGCACGATTACCCGCAGCGTGGATTTTCAGGCTATCAGCAAGAATGGAACAAATGGGATGTGATCCGGGGCAGACAGGTGCGCCTCTCCCTGCCAAACAGTGAAAAAACCGGAGTCGTAAAAGGCGTCGATACAGAGGGTGCATTATTGCTTGATACAGGAAAATCAGTGGAAAGGCTCACTTCAGGTGAAATCAGTTTGAGATTGCAGTCATGAGCTGGGTCGTAGACGTAGGCAATAGTTCAATCAACTGGTCAGAAACCCGGGGAAAACAGCTGGTACAGCCGGAATCATTCAACTGGCATGAACTCGGCATGGCCGAGTCACTTGATCAGGCATGGGGAGCGTCGGGCGCACCCGAGCGAATCACCTGTGCATGTGTGGCAGGAAAAGACATCGAAGCGGAAATGGCGCAATGGTGCAGGGACGTCTGGCAAATGGAGCCCGAGTTCATACAGGCGCAGCAGCATGGCTATGGCGTCAGCAATGCCTACCTTGACGCGGAACGGTTGGGAGCCGATCGATGGGCGGCACTGGTTGCCGTTCGAAGCCTGTCCGACAGACCGGTCTGCATTGTCGATTGCGGTACAGCGATCACCATCGACGTTATGGAGTCAGGTGGCAAACATCTGGGTGGCCTGATACTGCCGGGCATCGGCACCATGCGGTCGGCGTTACTGGACCGCATCGGTATTACCCTGGAAGAAAGTGAAGGTGGCAACAGTACCCTGTTCGCAAGAAATACAACGGATGGTGTTAATGGTGGTGTGTTATACGCTATTATCGCGACGCTCGACCGAGTGTATAACGATGTTGACACCGAAATGGGCACGAATATAGACAGAATCATTACCGGTGGAGATGCAGCAACCCTGCTGCCATTATTGAAAGGAGAGTGTAAGTATATGCCCGATCTGGTTTTGCAGGGCCTGACAATCATGAGTGAATTCCGCCAGGGGGGAAATGAGTGAGAGTATTTTTCTTTGGTCTGTTACTGACCAATATGATCTATTTCAGTTGGCAGATCATCCCGCCCAACCCGCCTGCACCACGGTTTTCTGCAGCAGACCCGGGCGTTGAAAAGCTGGTATTGGCAAGCGAACATGCCGAAGAGCAGACCAGAAAGTTCCTGAAAATAAAACAGGAGGCGCTGCAAAGAAAACAGCAGGAAGAAATTCGCCAGGCCAGGCAGGAAGAAGTCGCGCAGGCCAAGGCAAAGGCATCCTGTTATGTCCTCGGTGATTTTCTGATAAAAAAAGATGCCAAAGTGGCCCTGAAAGGTATAAAGGCACTGGACTATCAGGCAAGCCTGAAGACACATTATCCTGAAAAATCGAAGCTCCTGGTTTATTTGCCGTCATTCCCCACGATTGCAGATGCACGGAAAGTCATCAGGGATCTGGAGGAAAAAGGTCAGGAGGATTTCCAGATACTGGCCATCAAGGGCAAACGAAATGGCATCTCGCTGGGGGTATTCAGACAGCCGACCATGGCAGAAGAACGGGTCGCCGAGATAGCGAGCCTGGGTTATTCGCCGATCATGATGTCCGTTACCGGTAAAAAGATAAAATACAGAGTAAATTTCAATAAAAAGAACAGCATAAGCCTGACAGACGATGAAAAGCAATTTTTGGCAAAATCCTTTAAAAATGTCGCCATCAAGCCATTAAAATGCCGATAGTAAATTGCGCTATTCCCGGAATTTGCTTAGAATACGCGATCTTCGGGTTTGTATGCTCGAAAACAGACATGGCCGGTATAGCTCAGCAGGTAGAGCAACTGACTTGTAATCAGTAGGTCCCGCGTTCGATTCGTGGTGCCGGCACCATATATATCAAGGGGTTGGTCATAAATGGCTAACCCTTTTTTATGGCCAAAAAAACAAAAGGTAAACCCTGAGTCCGGTTTATACCTCATTATTTTTTTAGTTACGATACTGAACGGTTGTAAAGCGCTTCCTGGATTGTTCGCTGCCCCTGCATATGGTGTAGTATTTCATCAGGACTTCAACTGGCAAATTCCGCCAGTCCCCAATGGCAAGCATTAATAAACGCTGTCCTGTTTCGGCAATAACGGAATCACTATCGTCTGCTGGATAGAGCGCTTCAATTTTGCTGTGTAATTCAGTTTTTTCACTCATGATCCTGTCTCTCGTTTATTGTGTGCCTGTCTCCTTACAACGGGTTAGCCAGGTGTTTCGTTGACATTTATTTAACAAATATCTTAATGTGTTAGTAAATATTTGTTTTGTATAGATTTAATTTCATGCCACATTTCAAGAAAAAGAGGGGAAGGGCAGTGATTCCTGCTTAAGCAAGTGGTATCCCGCCCCGTTTGACAGATGCAACTCAGAGTGATGATTTATGTAGAATAGGGTGCATGTACAAAGGGGAACGATTCAACAGTATCAGTCATTTGATCGGTGCGGTTCTCGCACTTGCCGGTGGCGCTGTACTCGTAACTTTTGCCGCGATGGATGGGGATACCCGTAAGATCATCAGTTACAGTGTTTACGGGGTTACCCTGTTCCTGCTCTATCTCGTCTCTACCCTTTACCACAGTCTGGCCGGCCCCGCTAAACGAACATTTCAGGTGCTTGATCACCAGGCCATCTATCTGCTGATTGCCGGAACTTATACCCCTTTCACGCTAGTAGTTCTCAAGGGAACCCTGGGCTGGTGGATGTTTGGCGCGATCTGGGGGCTGGCAGTGTTCGGGATCGTCCTGGACGCACTGCCGCGCAAGGGACCCAGAGTGGTGCCAGTCATTATCTACCTTGTCATGGGCTGGCTCTGTCTGTTCGCCCTGGATTCGTTGCTCACCGCACTGCCGCCAGAGGGCTTTCTCTGGCTGCTGATCGGTGGAATTTTCTACACCTCAGGTGTTCTGTTCTATGTCCTTGACCATTGGTACCCCTGGTGCCATGGGATCTGGCATCTGTTTGTACTCGCGGGCAGCGTTAGCCACTACTTCGTGATTTTGCTTTTCTTGTGATGGGGTTTAAGGTCATGATGGGTTTAGAAAAAACCAGCCATCACCCTGGGCTTATTTACGCAACCAGGCCTACCTTGGCAGTGATCACTTTGTTGAACGGATGCAATCACTCGTGGATGGCGATAAAGAGAAATAGGGTCAGACTCAAATAGAAATAGTAATAGAAATAGGGTCAGACTCGACATAATTACACTATTTCTTTTGTTTCTTGCATCAGGTCTGATTTTGAGCTTCCACGTGGTCAGCAAATCCGGCGCCTGCTTCAGTGTAGATATTGAACACAGCCGTTGCTCCTGATTGTTGCAATATGGTTGCCTCATCAGGATATCTTGCCGTAGCGGCAACACGTCCGGGGAAAGATATTTTGCGTAAATGTTCCAGTGCATCCAGGTTGGCTTCAAGATTCGGCAACGCCAGCATGACGAGTTCGATATCGTGGTTTTGTTCTATTTTGTCCCAGAAGTCCGCATCGCTTGGATCACCATACAGAACTTTCCTCCCCATTGACTGGTGTTTTTTGATTAGCTCGTCATCAAAGTCGATACCGACGACGGTATCACCATGAAATTCGCGCATTCTGTCATACGCACCGCTGCCTACTCTGCCCATGCCAAAGACAGCAATGGTTGCACCGAGTGTCTCCAGCAGCATGTCATCCGGAAGCCTCTGTCTGCGCTGAAATCTTAACCAGAAATCCCTGAACCGGCTATAGATTCTGTCATCGTTGTTATTTAGCGGGGCGGCAATCACAAAAGAAAGGGAGAGGGCGATGGCAATAACGGCCAGCCATTCGTTATCCATCCAGCCATTTGTCACGCCAATCGAGGCCACGATCAGGCCAAATTCACTGAAGTTGGTCAGGTTCAGGGTTGCCAGAAGGGAGGTCCGTGCCCGCAGTTTGAAACAGGTCATCAAAGGAAAAATGAATGCTGATTTAAGGAAGATAAAGGGCGTGAGCAAGAGCCCGATGATCAACGCTTCCTGTGAGAGTTGGCCTGACATCCCGATGGAAAGAAAGAAGCCCAGCAGAAACAAGTCCTTGAAGCTCAGCATTGATTTGGCCATTTCGTTTGATTTTGGGTGAGTAGAGATCAATATCCCCATGAACAGGGCACCCAGATCGTCCTTCACTCCACCCAGCTCAAAGAGTTCGGCTCCACCCAGAGCCAGAACCAGGCCATACAAGACCAGCAATTCGCCATGCCCCGTTTTTTGCAACACACGGTGAAATAGCGGGCGTAACGGGATGAGTGCAAACAGCAGTGGTGCCCAGAGCGAAGGGAGCTTGCCTGTGGATGCTGCTATAAAGATGACCGCCGCCAGATCCTGCATTATCAGGATGCCAATAGCGATCCGTCCATGCAGGGAGTTCATTTCCCCCTTCTCCTCAAGTAACTTGACCACAAAAACGGTACTGGAAAAGCTCAACGTAAATGCAAGCATCAGCGAAAGCCTGAGATCCAGGCCGGAAAAGAGTGGCGCGCCCATCAAAGCCAGAGCGAAGATAGTCGCACCAAAAAAAGCAATAACGATAGTGATATGCAGAGCCGCCACCGACCAGACCTGTGGCCTTATCAGCATCTTCAGGTTTAACTTCAGGCCAACGGTGAACAGTAGTAGTGTAATGCCCAGATCAGCCAGCTTTTGCAGTATCTCGCCGCTTACAATGCCCAGGTAATTGAGTAAAAAACCGGTTGCCAGAAAGCCAACCAATGGCGGCAGTCTGACCAGACTTGCCAGAAAGCCCAGTAAAAAAGCCAGGGAGATCCAGGTAACATCACCCTGTGCTATAGCAACCCATTCAAAATCCATGGACTTCTTACCCGGCACCGTTCATCGTTAAATTCACACCATTTAAGAATGTAGTATAGTCAAATCCATTCAGAAGAGATTTTTTATTTCTTGATGTCAAACTGGTTGAATCTATTATGCCGAATCACTGCCGCCAGTTGTTTGCTGTATTTACTGCCCAGTTCAGAATATTTATCCAGGCCTTTAACCAGTCTGAACGGGTTATTTGTTACCAGTCGCAGTTGCCTGAATTTTTTAAATGCGGCACCTCGCGCAATGACGCGATAGTAATCACGTACCGACTCTTCTATTGATTTATATTTTTTTAACCAGACGGTTTTACTGCCACGTTTTTCACCGGCCGCTATTCGTGGTTCATTTTTATTAAAGGACCATACGCCAAATATATTTCTTGCTTCTCTGAAAAAGCGTGATGTTGCCCACGCGCTTTCCATGGCTGCCTGCGCCAGAACTATACTGATCGGATGTGGCTTTAATTTAGACAGCAGATCCTGATCCGAGCTGGCTTTATAAGATTTTTTAAGCCGCTCAATTAATACTGAATCTGTTTTGCCTGTTATTGATCCTTTAATATGCACATACTGCTGATCCAGCTCTGAAAAGACCTGCCTTATAGCCGGCACCAATAATTGGCGAAACCGTTCCTTCTTTTCCAGCACGGTCATATTTTTTGGTATTACCTCTGCTGTATACCGTGGCTTTCCCCCCACATTCAGACCTGATAATTTCATCTTTGACTCAGGGGTATTTTTCTGTGCTGCTTTTCCGTCATCGCCGGCAGACAGTAAAAAAATGATCGCACTCATTACCAAAACAGATTTCATAGGACTCCTCTACAAACCATGTTGCATTCAGTTCGTTAATTTATAGATAAAAAGGGTTTGGTGATGGATCATAATACGAATGATTCCCGGCTGTCACCTGCCCCTTTATATACGCCAGTATCCGGCTAAATTTATTGACAATTATTCACAATACCCATTATAGGTGTGGAAATGCCATTATAATCGAAAGGAATCCGTTAAATTTACTCCGGATTTTGGCGGGATCAATGTACTTCCCGGGTTGGGTCCCGGTTTGATAATCCCGGGCAATTTTTTACAGTCTGTTCTGGACCTACTGCCTGAGGTTCTCCAGCATCTTGCGAACACCATCATAGTCACCGTCTTTGATGCTGGCAAAGCCCGTAATATTACTTCCCAGTGCCGTCAGCACTTCCGTGTCTTTCATTTCCAGAAGGGCATGCAGAAGCGTTGCCCTGTCTTCATCACTCATGCTTGCAGCTGTGCATATTGGAAATTGAGGTATCATCTCGGATTGAGCTATTATGGTAAGGCCCTGGTCCGTATAATTTTCTGCGACAGACAGCATCATGCCGCCGCCATCGTACTCGTCACCCAAAACGGCCTTGGCTACATTATCATGGCTGCCAAGGTATCCGTACCCGGCAAGATCATTCAACTCTATACCGGCAGATTTCAACATAGACTGCGGCATGGCCTTGCTACCAGTGGATTTCGGGTCACCAAAGGCAAACTTTTTCCCCTGAAGTCCAGACAGGTCAGTGATACCGGAACCACTCCGGACAACGATGGCACTTTGATAATAGGGTTCACCTTTGGCAAGGGGTACTACCAACGGAGTTATGCCGTATTTTTCATGCGCTTCTATATAGGTACTGGGAGTCTGGTAGGAGACAATCGCACGCCCGGTGCCTATATCCTCAATTGCTTCATCATAGTCATGCCCGAGCCTGATAAACAAGTTGGTACCCAGTACCTTATTGATAAAATGACATAAGGGTTCAAAGGATGAATTCATTTTAATGGCATTTTCCAGAGGAACAATCCCCATGAAACTAAGATTATATTCATTGACCTGGCTTTCAAATTCAGCGGCATATCTTTCCAGGCCAATACTGGCGGCATGCGATCCCTTTGTGCTGGTGAAAGTTTGCTGGGCCAGGTTTGATATGTTGTCAATATTGATCGTTATTTCGTTAGCAGTGGCCGATTGTTGCTCGGTAGCGGAGGCAATCTGAATTAACATATTTTTTACATTTTCGATGCCTTTTGCAGCAGTTTCCAGTGTTTCCATCGTGACACCTGCCTGCTCAACACTTTCCTTTACGGTCACCTGGCCATGTTCAGTGGTAGCAACGGCCCGTTCAGTAAGTTGCTTGTTATGTTCTATTGTTTTGGCAATCTCATCGGTGGATGATTTTGTTTTTTCAGCCAGTGCCCTGACTTCATCTGCAACCACGGCAAATCCGCGACCTTGTTCACCTGCTCTGGCGGCCTCAATTGCTGCGTTCAACGCCAGCAGATTGGTTTGCTCGGCTATACCGCTAATGACCTGCAGTACATTACTGATTTCGACAGATGCCCCACGCAATTGCCCCATTACATCAAGAAAGTCATTAAATTGCGCATCAACCTTGCTGATATTTTTTACAACGAGTCCCATATTGCTGATGCCGTCTGCATTGGAATCTGACATCTGATTGGCAGATTCCGAGGTAACATTGGCATTGCCGGCAATTTCATGCACTGTGGCACTCATCTGTTCCATTGCCGCTGCCAACTCGGCAGTATATGCAGCCTGGCTGTCGGCATGTCTGGATACCTGTTCTGATGATTCACCAAGGAGTTTGCTGACAAGCACAATACCGTTTGAATGATTGGATGCCTTTCCAATTATATTATTAACGCCGCGCCCATAGCGATTCAAGGCGCTGACCAGTGGCAGGAACCGGGACCTGGCGTATTCATTTTCAGAAATAACCAGGTCCTTGTTTACTGAACTATCAATACGACTTGTCAGCCTTGAAAGTTCCTTGTCTCTTTGCTTAAAATACCCCGCTATCAAGGTGTATATTACAGCGAATGCCGCGGTAGTGATTAATGCTGAAATGAGCGTGGTCATTTCAGCAACCTGAATAACAATAAAGCCGGCAAGACAAGCCAGAGCGATATTCAATACGATGATGCCTAATTTATTCATAGCCAGGTCCTGAAACACTGTGTTTGGTGGATACCGTGGAATGTGTTAACAATCAATTGTTCATTGTTATTTATCGACCTTTAACTGGGGAAACTTAAATTTTCAGGGATATCCACAAGTAAAAAACACGGTGCGAAACGGCATAATTAATCATTTAAAATCAATGACTAATTTTATTGGAGGAGGGTCATCCGCGTAAATTGCAATCAATTATTGACTGGTGGTGAGCATTTACGCTAAAAAGAACACAAGTCTCGCGCGTGGATAATCCAGGTATTCACGTTCGTTGGAATACGCGAGTAGTGAGTCTGATTGCATTGATCATCAGTTTTTTTGGGGAAGAAATTTATTCTACAGGTTATAAGTAGTCCGCGAGTATTTGTGCCGGCCATGCACTGATTGGTTATCAGGTTAATGGTGTTGAGGTTCGCGAGCTGGTCGCTGCCGGGGCAATGTTTATTCGTACAAATATACAGGGTGTTTATCCCGGTGAGATCAGGGCGTTGGTTAATATTCTGACATTACCCGGGTTCGCTGTACGTATGCGAGAAGGCCGGCTGGATCTCAAAAAAGCAGAAATGTTTCGTAAATCCAGCTGGAGCAACCCTGAATATGATGCGCTAATGGCAGCACATAATGCCAGGATTGCCGCTATCAATATGAAGGGCATCATAAATCGGGTAATTAATAATGCGGGTTTACTTATTCTGAATTCGGTAAGTACCCTCTGATGTAAATGGCTGGAATAAATGTGTCTGTTTCAAGGCAAAAACGTGTCTGTTAAAGCCCGGGAGGCCTGATCATTCCTGTCATCATTTGTCACCGCCCCTTTCTCCGTGTCCAATGGCGTAATAGGTGATGCCGGTTTTTTCCATCTGTCTGGCATCGTAAAGATTTCGGCCATCAAAAATGACAGGCGCCTTCAATGTGGCCTTGATGTGTTCAAAGTCCGGGCTGCGAAACTGTGTCCATTCAGTCACAATAACGAGTGCATCGGCCCCCTGAAGAGTTTCATCGGCTGAATCGCATAAGATCAGGTCATCCTTGTCACCATAGATTCGCCTTGTTTCAGCCATGGCCTCCGGGTCGTATGCCCTGACGCAGGCACCGTGTTCCCACAGGTATTCCATAATGACCCGGCTGGGAGCTTCGCGCATGTCATCGGTTTTGGGTTTGAAAGACAGGCCCCATAACGCGAATGTCCTGCCATTAAGGTCTTGCTTGTAATGGTTTGTTATCTTGGTGGGCAAGACCATTTTCTGCCGCCTGTTGACGGCCTCGACCGATTTCAGCAGTTCGGCATTATAACCGATGCTTTGTGCGGTACGCTCCAGTGCCTGCACGTCCTTTGGAAAGCAGGAACCGCCATAACCGCAGCCGGGATAGATGAAGTGGTAACCGATACGGGGGTCTGAACCGATACCGACCCTGACTTTTTCAATGTCTGCACCAAGCATTTCGGCCAGGTTGGATAATTCATTCATGAAACTGATTTTTGTTGCCAGCATGGCGTTAGCTGCATATTTGGTCAATTCGGCAGAGCGGATATCCATCATGATCAGGCGCTCGTGATTGCGGTTGAACGGTGCATACAGGGTACGGATCAGCTCAGCAGTACGAACATTGTCTGTGCCAATTACAATTCTGTCCGGGGTCATGAAGTCCTTGATGGCATCGCCTTCCTTGAGGAATTCGGGGTTGGAGACGACATCAAATTCGATATTTTTATTCTGTTTATTCAGCGTTTCAGTGACTTTTCCCCTGACCTTGTCTGCCGTGCCGACAGGGACGGTTGATTTGTCAATCAGGATACGGTAGTCGTCCATGTGTGTACCGATTGCCTCGGCCACGGCGAGGACATATTGTAAATCTGCCGACCCATCTTCATCCGGTGGTGTGCCGACGGCAATAAACTGGAATAATCCGTGTTCAACGCCCTGTCTGGCATCGGTGGTGAAATTCAGACGCCCGGCCCGGACGTTCTCATGTACCAGCGCCTCCAGGCCCGGTTCATAGATGGGGATTTCTCCGTTATTAAGCCTGTTTATCTTGTCTTCATCGACATCGACACATAAAACATCATTTCCGACCTGTGCCAGGCACGCCCCGGTTACCAGGCCGACATATCCTGATCCATATATTGCTACTTTCATAGGCTTATCTTTTCCAATTTATTTGATTTTATTGCGTAATTCTAAAAAGTAGTACAATTTATCAGATTCTAACAATCGGGTCACTTGTTAAAAATTTCATGAAAAATGCCTGTAATCATAAAATTAACTAATAATATTTTATAAAAACAGTAGCTTATAGTTATCTTATTTCGTACTTTCACCAGTTTTGGCAATCTTCAGACTATGTTGATGAATATTATTAGTAAGTAGTTGACATAAGGGGGGTTGTCGAGGAAAATACGCTGCTTGCGTTTTCGGAGGGGTTCCCGAGTGGTCAAAGGGATCAGACTGTAAATCTGACGGCTCCGCCTTCGGAGGTTCAAATCCTCCCCCCTCCACCAGCATTACAGTTTCTAGTGGCTAGTGGCAAGGATGGAATGTAAGATTTGGCTAGTTGCCAGCAATAACATCTGGGCGGTTTGGTTATATTAGGGTGCTTTCAGGGAGTTGAAATATTGAAAACCCGAGCTACTAGTTACTGGCAGCTCGCTACTGAGTTAAAGCGGGTGTAGTTTAATGGTAGAACTTCAGCCTTCCAAGCTGAATATGTGGGTTCGATTCCCATCACCCGCTCCAGTATTTAAAGTTGCCAGTGGTGAGTAGCTGGTAACCAGGTTGATAATTTAGATTTAAATAAGGCTGCCAGGAATCGGGAGCTTGAATGAAGGCTGAGGTTGTTTGTTCCGGGCTACTAGCCACTAGCAACAAGCTACTGTATCAGGCTCATATAGCTCAGTCGGTAGAGCACTTCCTTGGTAAGGAAGAGGTCACCGGTTCAAATCCGGTTATGAGCTCCAGTAACAGGTTTTTTGTTTTGAATTGTAATTGTATATAAATAGAGTGGGAGGTCGCCGTGTCTAAGGAAAAATTTGAACGTAACAAGCCACACGTAAACGTGGGAACGATTGGTCACGTAGACCATGGAAAGACAACGTTAACGGCGG
>DRJK01000043.1 GCA_011052215.1 Gammaproteobacteria bacterium | reverse complement strand
TTTCATGCATATTCAGTGGTATCCCGGTCATATGCACAAGGCCAGCAAGGAAATCAGGGAAGCCCTGCCGAAGGTAGACCTGATTATCGAGATCCTGGATGCTCGAATACCGTTCAGTAGTGAAAATCCTGCGCTGGCCTCTCTCCGTGGCAACAAACCCTGTATCAAGATCCTGAGTAAAACCGATCTGGCTGACGCTGGAATGACGGCACTGTGGCAAACCTGGCTGGAACAGGAACAGGGCATCAAAACACTGGGTATTACGACTGAAAACCCTGAAAAAATACGACAGATACCGGATCTTTGTCGAAAAATAATACCTGAAAGGAAAAACAGCATTAACAAACTGAATGTAATGATTATGGGGATACCCAACGTAGGAAAATCGACCCTGATAAACATTTTGACTGACAAAAATATTGCAAAAACCGGCAATGAACCTGCAATCACAAAGGCACAACAGCGCATTAAACTGGATAACAATCTTATCCTGCTGGACACACCCGGTGTACTCTGGCCGAAAATTGAAAACCCTGACAGTAGTCTGAGGCTTGCCGCAACAGGTGCCATCAAGGATACCGCAATGGATTACACCGATGTCGCCTTCTTTACCGGCAACTATCTTTTGCATGCCTATCCCGAACTACTGAAGGAACGATACCATCTGGAAAGTTTGCCCACTACCGAACTGGCACTTCTTGAGGAAATCGGCAAAAATCGCGGTTGCCTGGGGTCAGGAGGCCATATTGAACTGGACAAGGTCTCAAAAATTCTGATCAATGAATTCAGAACAGGCATGATCGGCCAGATCAGCCTTGAAACACCCGAAATGATTGAACGCGAGCTTGGTGAGCTGATGACGGCACAGACGCTGAAAGCGGAGCGAAAGGCTGCCAGAAAAAGAAAATGGAGGGACTCACAAAAAAAATAGACCGGTATCACTCAAATGGTAAATTAATGGAAGGAACCTTGCCAGTAAAACGTACTTTTACATACTCCATCCTTTCATTCCATGAAAATTTTCTTACCGGAACAATTTTAGTTATTTTTTGCAGCTCAAGCTTACCGCTGGCACTATCAAACAGGAAAATATCTCCTGTTGTACTATCCTGAAAAATTAAATACTCACCACTTGGAGAAATAGAATACTTACTGGCCTGACCCAGCTTCTTGTCCTTATAATAAAGGTACGTGAATTGATCTGTTTCAGATGAGGCTGCTGAAACCTTTTCTATCGTCCTTACCTTCCGATATCCGGAGCCAAGATCCGTGATATTGGAATCTATAACCACACCCGCCCATAACGATGTCGTCATAAAAACAAGACTAAAGTATGTTAACAACAATCTCATGTGCAACTCTTTTTTAAGCAGGTAGAAAGTCATGCACCTTCCAGCCTGTTGAAATGCCAGTCCCTGATGCATATAGCCCCGCCAGATTGTACATTACAATACGGATAGTGCTTCAGATCAAGGTTTAAATGACCTCGACCATGTAATTTTTTTCTGGCAATGCGCTTTCCAATATCAAACTCTAAAAATACCTCTACACTATAAATAATAGAATAAATGTGAGGAATGTCATGTTTTATTTAACACTATTATTAAATATAGCACATCTGCGCAAATAGTCATCCCGACCTATGCCACTAATTCTTGTTCTGGATCAAGGAACGCATGCCTCCCGGGCTTCAATTTTCACCGAAAATGGTCTACTGGTTGAACAGGCCAAAGAAGACATCCGGTTATCCCGGATTAGCCATGAAGAAATTGAACAGGCACCGGATGAAATATTAAATTCAATGGTATCAACGATTAACCGGCTTGATTCGCATAATCTGTCACACACAAAAAACTGCGCAATTGTTACCCAGCGCTCGACAGTCGTGGCATGGCATGCCGATACCGGGAAATCACTGTCTCCTGCTATCAGCTGGCAAGACAGGCGGGCTGCCACCTGTCTGCATTCATATAAAAGCCAGGCAAAAAACATCAAATCTATTACCGGCCTTCCCCTCTCGGCACATTATGGGGCAGGCAAAATTCTCTGGCTACTTGAAAACAGTCAATCGGTCCGGCGTGCCCTCTCAGAAAATAAACTATTGATTGGACCGTTGGCCAGCTTTCTGCTTTTTAATCTGATAAAAGAAAGGCCGTATCTGGTTGACCACTGTAATGCGCACAGGATGATGTTACTGGACTTGCACACACTTGACTGGTCTGCCGAACTGACCCGCCTGATGGGCATACCTGGAAATTTACTGCCTGAATGCAAACCGGTCCAATGGCACTATGGCCACCTGAAAATCTGCAATCTGGCCGTCAATGTCGTTAGTGGTGACCAGAATGCCGCCCTCTATTGCCGTGGGCAACCTCAAAGAGGGGATGTTTTGATCAACCTGGGTAGTGGGGCCTTCCTGCTGTCATGTGTTGATCAGATAATACCCTCGACAGATTTACTCTGCGGTATCGCAAGCAGCAACAAAAAAGGGCAGGAATACCTGCTGGAAGGAACCGTCAACGGCGCAGGGTCCGCGCTGGGCTGGGCGCAGGAATACTTTCCTGTTGAAGATCTGTTCAGTCAATTGCCAACATGGCTCAGGCAGATCAAATCTCCACCGGTTTTTATCAATACCGTTGGCGGGCTTGGCTCCCCCTGGTGGAAAACAGCGACCACGCCCTGTTTTATTCAGCATGGGAAAATAACTGCAGAATCCAGGTATGTGGCCATCATTGAAAGTATTGTTTTTCTCATTCAGCACAATCTCGATCATTTTAAAAAGCACATCGATCTTAAAACATTAACCATCAGTGGTGGCCTCTCACAACTGGATCATTTATGCCAGCGCCTGTCCAATTTGAGTTCACTTCCTGTGACAAGATTTGAGGATAAAGAAGCAACCGCAAGGGGGGCAGCCTGGCTGGCAGCGGGATGTCCGGACAGCTGGACTTTGAACAAACAAGATATTACATTTCTACCCGAACCCGATCCGTCACTG
>DRJK01000042.1 GCA_011052215.1 Gammaproteobacteria bacterium | reverse complement strand
GGCATAGTATTTTGATGCATTATTAAACAGTTTTCTGCGTATATAAATACCAAGTGTTAATAGGGCAATAACAATCATTATGATGATTGCACTCATTTCAAAGAAAAACATTCTTGGCCATAAATTCCGGCCAAGGTAGAACATGGTTGCGAATAGCAGAACACCGGGCAAGGTTGAAATTGTTGTGAAGACCCGGTCTTGTTTGAAAAGCCAATAACCGACCGGTATCGTGAGGGCTAAAATACCTGCAATAGCAATCCAGTGGTAACTTGTGCTTATGCCCAAATTGCGGAGTGTTTCTTGCAATAACCACATCGGGCTTTGCATGGCAGTCTTTCGCAGACCGCCACCACCAGCACCGGGCTGCATGTAAAATGCTATCATTTGTGGAAGGATAAGTGCGTGAAGATGAATCGTGATCCATGCGGTCAGCAGAAAACCGGCCAGCGGTGTCCATAAGCGGGCCTTTATATTTCCATCATTGATTAATAAAATAAAAATAACAATTCCATGGGCTAACGAGATAAAAACAGCAGTAATATGAGTCCATATACTGAATGCTGATATGGTTGCATAGCCTATCCAGTATCGCCATTTCTGGTGTTGCAGGGCCTTGAGTAAATAATATGTAGACAGGGTTGCACCGAATAACAGAATTGCATAGCCCCGGGCATTCTGTGAAAACCATATGTGATGGTATGATATGGCCATTAACAGACCGGCGTATATGGCGATACGTTTTCCGAAAACCAGTGAGGCAAGCTTCATGGTTGCCCATATGCTTGCTACGCCAAAAAGCAGCGAGGGGAGCCTTATTGACCAGGAGTGTTCGCCAAAAATTGTTATGCTGATATGCGATAGAACAGAGAAAAATATGTGTTGGTTGTCAGTAGAGTAGTCGGTGACTATCTGACCAATGGGTAATCGAACATAATTTACAACAGTAAATACTTCATCTATCCATAAATCACTATTAAGTGAAATTATTCTAAGAATAAAAGCAGCAATCAGAATTATGCTGACTGTTTGCCAATAGTAACTGTACTCATGCCATACTGTCGGCTGGTTTTTATTCGGGGTCCATAAAGGAGGGTATTTTTCTGTGCTTGCCTGGATATTTCCTTTATATTGATAGTAGCTGTAAAGCAGTAATAGTATTCCATCGATGAATATAATGATTCTAAACAGTAGAGCACCATCATTTATTTTGGAAAACATGCCAGGTTCTGCGGCTGGAGCAAGAAAGTGCGTTATTTGCTCGTTGCCGGTGAATACTGCAGCCAATATCAGAAAGATCGATAATAATACATAAAAAAGGCCTTTACCCATTAATTTCTCCGGATGGAAAGCTCATCGCTGTACTATGCTTACTGTAATCAAAATGCACAAACCATAGTATTTGTTAATAAAGTTTCCAGATGACCGGAATTATTATATAGAGTCTAACCAAAAAGTCTAACGACCTGATATTAAAAGAGAATATAGTTACTATTGAGAATTGATGATGTGCAAAAAACAATGGCCTGTTATCGACAGGTACGATTCGATACCGGGGTAAAAAACAGTTCGCCGCAGACCCTGTGCAAATTTAAATTAATCAGGATGAATTTGGTATAATCTCTGGACTTATGAAAGGTTAATGGATTCATTGAACTTACAATATACTATAAAAACAAGGAAAACCCATGGCAAACACAGAATCAGATTTGGCTGGTGTCAGCATTGTGATACCAGCCTATAACGAAGAAGGTGGAATCAGTAGCAGCATCAGGGATGTGAAGAAATCGATGGACGATTCGGGTATAGAATATGAGTTATTGATCGTCAACGATGGCTCTAAAGACAAAACCGCCGAGATCGCAGCTCAGGAGGGTGCCACCGTTATAGATTTACCGGAGAATCAGGGTTATGGGGCAGCCCTGAAGGCCGGAATAAGAAAATCAAAATACGAAATAATTGTCATTACCGATGCGGATGGAACCTATCCGGCAGAGAGAATACCCGGTCTCATAGGTGAATTAGGCGACTATGATATGGTGGTAGGTGCACGCACAGGTGCGAATGTAGCCGCTCCATTGATACGCAAGCCTGCCAAGTGGTTTCTGAGAAAGCTGGCAAGCTATCTGGCGGGCAGAACAATTCCGGATTTAAATTCCGGACTGCGTGTCATGAGAAAAGACCTGATCAGAAGATTTGTACACCTTCTTCCGCAGGGGTTTTCCTTTACTACTACCATTACACTGGCATCGCTGTGCAGCGGTTGTTTTGTCAAATATATTTCCATTGATTATCATGCCAGGATCGGCAGGTCAAAGATCAAAGCGAGTCATGCCTTTGATTTTCTCTTGCTTATTATTCGGAATATTGTTTATTTCAACCCGTTGAAGGTGTTTTTACCTTTGGGTGGATTGTTCTTCCTGGGCGGTTTTACCAAGTTCATTTATGACCTGTATATAGGGAATTTCTCCGAGACTGCACTGTTGGGGTTCATTTCTGCTGCATTATTGTGGGCAGTAGGCCTGATATCTGACCAGATATCCAAAGTGGCCCTTCGATCAGACGGTCTATGATCAAATCATTTTATTCCGGCCTGCTTGGGGGTTCATCTGGAAGCAAGAAGGGTTCCAGGCTGGCATTAAAGGCCGGAATCAGTATCGGAATTCTGGCCTTCCTGCTGTGGTGGCTTCCAACAGAGATACTGTTTAAAGCGCTCGGAACCATACCCGTGTCCGTATGGGTCATTGTTATCCTGGGGTTTATTGCAGGACACATCATATCTGCAATGAAGTGGAAACTCCTGTTGTCAGCAGTAAATGTGAGAATTACGGCAACCGAGGCTGTCAGGGCACATGGTGCCGGGCTGTTTGCCAACCTGTGTCTGCCGTCAATTGTTGGTGGCGACTTTGTTCGTGCGGGGGTGGTGATAAAAGACCGGGGTCAGATTGAGGCGATTGCCCTGGGCAGCCTGGCTGACCGTGTCAATGATACATTTGCTCTGGTAACAATGGCAGGACTGGCAGGACTAATGGTCCCGGAAATGGCCGAAATGAAGGTAGCCAGGATATTGACCGGGATGGCTGTTTTTCTGTTGGTTATGGTGACAGGAGGGATGGGGGTTATTCTATGGATACCTGTGGATCGTATTCCGGGAAAACTGGCCAAGGTAGTAGTACGATTCAGAGATGCGTTGAAATCACTTGTCAGGGTTCCACACATAGCATTTTCAGGTTTTTTATTATCAGTAGGAATCCAGAGTGGATTTGTAGGCCTGAACGTAATTCTCGCAGACTCCATGGGCATTAAAGCACCATTTATATTATGGTTTTTTGCCTGGCCACTTGCAAAAATAATTGCTTTGGTGCCAGTGAGCCTGGGCGGCATAGGGGTTCGTGAGGCGGCACTGGCTGCCATCATGACACCATTTGGCATCCAGTCGGCACTGGTTGTTGCCCAGTCAATTTCCTGGGAAGTCGTGCTGATAATATCAGGGTTATGTGCAGGATTATTCGTGACCATGTTGCCAGCATATAAGACAACTAAATAGTTTTTGGGTCCGGGTAAAATTTACAGTGCTGAAAATCAGCCTTTGAAAAGTAAAAAGGTTCGGGCAATGAGACATAAAAATACTGAATTATCACAACCACTGAACCCCTGATAGCGGGGCATGAGCCTGAAACCCCTGCAACATTGCATTATAGCGGCGGGTCTTCCAGAGTTTGCCGCAGTAACAGAAGGGAAAGGTTATGATATGACGATGGGCCGTACATTGAAATTTCCAAAGAAAAGTATTATCGCTGTTGGTAATGGTTGCAATGGTATAGCCAATTGATGGCCAGAGGTATGCAACAGATTTTGTGGCTATTACAGCCTGACCTGGTTGAAAAAAGAGACATGATGGTCCCGCTGCGTGGGGATTCGCACTGGTTCAGTCAGCGTAAGGAAATCGATGAGTCATGGATTTGCTATAACTCGGGGATACAGATAAAAGATAGTATGTTGTGCTATATACATTTGATGTAATTCTGGAGATTTTCATCATATGGCCCCATCAGGGGTGACGTTGATAGGTAATAACCAGGATTGGGTACATAGCTGAAAAAACGGGGTAATCTTGATAACAACAAAACGAATAGCACCTGTATTGTTAATTATAGCCAGTTTAACTATTTTATTATGGCTGCCTGTTTTCCGCGATGTAGAAGGTTTTCTGGAACCATCTGTTTGCCTGTTGTTCTCACTGTCCGGGGCCCTGTTTGTTTTGGTATTATCCTGGAATACACCAATGTATCGTCCGGCAAAATGGTTTGCCCTTGTAATTCTGGGACAAGGACTCTCTCTGCAACTTATTGATGCAGGGCCAACCATACACTATCAGCACTATAGCCCTATAAAAGGGATAAGCTCGGTATGGGAGGTGGTTCTTCTTGCTTTGCTGACAATTCAGGGTTTTATTGTATTTTTCGCTATAAAAAAATATTTCAGAAAAATCATTACCTGGGTTTCAGGCAGGTTTGGCCCGGTACGGGCTATATTATTATTTATAGTTTTTGTTGTCATTAGTGCATTTCCTTCCCGGGAGTTACCGGAATATGGCATTGAGCTGGTGTTATCAGGATTAGTCGCATTGATTCAGCTTGGCAGCCTGATTATGGGTATTATCACCATACCACAGTCGTATTACTCCAGATGGGGAGGGCGAGTTAATGCATTCCTCGATGGACCGGATAACAGGCCCGGGTTATTCGGGTCAAGCTTTGACAGATTGGCAATCGGGTGTGCAGTCTGGACGACAATTGTGGCGGTTTTACTTGTAGTTTTTTCATATGATATGCATCCACATGTGCCTGATGAGGTCGCATATATCTATCATGCCAAATATTTTTCTGAAGGGAGTTTGAGTACACCTGCACCACCCGTACCAGAGGCAACTGAAGTATATCTCATTGATTGTGACAACCAGCGCTGTATATCAGCAGTACCGCCGGGCTGGCCCGCCATGTTGGCAATCGGGGAAAAACTTGGATTTCCCTGGTTGGTCAATCCGGTACTGGCGGGAATAAATGTGATCCTGCTGTTTTCCTTATTGAGAAATCTATATGATAGAAGGGCGGCCAGGTTAGGGATTCTCCTGATAGCAGCATCTCCCTGGTACCTACTTATCTCAATGAGCTATATGACGCATACTTTTTCACTGACCTGCGCATTGGTGAGCGCATTGTCGGTTGTTAAAATGTATCAGGGCAGGACATTCCTGTGGGGTATAACCGGGGGCATTGCAATTGGTTTGCTTAGCCTTAACCGTCCACTGGAAGGTCTAATGGTAGTGGCAGTACTTGGGCTCGCGACACTATTCATTTCCGGAAAGAGATTTCGTTTTGGGCCTGTCATTACACTGGGTGTATCCACGTTGCTCATCGGAGCATTGGTTTTCCCATATAATAAGGCGATGACGGGGGATCCTTTCAAGTTTCCCATCATGTCTTATGCAGACAAGGTACTTGGTCCCGGGGTAAATTCACTGGGTTTCGGTGCAGATAAAGGGATGCACTGGGGTGGACTTGACCCGTTTCCCGGGCATGGGTTTCGGGATGTCGTTGTGAACGCAGTACTTAATATCGATGCCATGAATATTGAGATGTTTGGTTGGAGCGTTGGTTCACTGCTGCTGATTATTATTATGCTACTGTCTCGCCCCCCCGGGAGGTATATTATTGCAGACAGATGGATGCTGTTTTTTATTTTTATTATTTTTGCCATGCAGAGCCTGTACTGGTTCTCCGGTGGGCCTGACTTTGGAGCACGATATTACTATCTGGCGGTGATACCTTTGATAGCACTGACTGTTCAGGCGGTTAACTGGCTAGGCAGGATTATTTCAGATGATGAGAAATTTTCAGGTGATGGGACAGTTCTGGTGGTAACGGGCGTGCTTGTTTTATCTTTCTCAGCCATGACAAATTTTCTGCCCTGGCGTGCTATTGACAAATATCACCATTATCGAGGGATGCGGTCAGATATGCGCAGCCTGATTGAGCAGAATAATATTGGCAGGTCATTAGTACTGTTAAATGGTGAAACACATCCAGATCTTGATTCAGCAATAATTTATTCAACTTTAGATCCATACGGAGATGGGCCGGTTATAGTCTGGAACAGGAGCCCGGAGATAAAAGAACGTTTACTAAAGGCGTATCCTGATCGCAAGGTATGGATCGTAGACGGGCCTTCAATAACAGGCTCGGGTTTCAAGCTTAAAGGCCTCGCCAGGAAAGGGCAATAACTCAAGGATAAAATATTTATTGATGGTAGCTGTCCAGCCCATTCGTGTCGGGGACAAGGGTGTTCGTCTTTTTTTACTTCAAGGCTGAATCCTGTCCGGCAACACATCCTTAAGCCTGTTGCGCAGATCGAGTAATATCTGTTCGGTTTCTTCCCAGCCTATGCAGGCATCAGTAACCGAAACACCGTACTTCATCTGTGATAGATCATCATGTACTGGCTGATTCCCTTCAAAAAGATTACTTTCCAACATCAACCCGACAATAGATTGATTACCGGTTTCTATCTGTCTGGCTGCATTATCAACTACGTTCGATTGTAACCGATAATTTTTCATCGAATTACCATGACTGCAGTCAACGACCAGATTTGTTGGCAGTTTGTTTTTTTTCAATTCGTATTCACAGATATGAATATTGGCGGCATCATAATTTGGGCGGCCACCACCTCCACGTAAAACGATATGGCCATCAGGATTTCCTTTTGTGTGAAAAACGGCACATTGCCCTTTCTGGTTGATGCCCAGAAAATGGTGTGGTCGGGAAACAGAATGCAATGCATTGATTGCCACAGTCAGGTTACCGTCGGTCCCATTTTTGACCCCCACCGGTGTCGACAAGCCACTGGCCATTTCACGGTGTGTCTGTGATTCCGTTGTCCTGGCACCGATAGCCGACCAGGTTATCAAATCAGACAGATATTGTGGCGTAATCGGATCAAGTGCTTCAGTCGCAGCGGGCATGCCCATTTCTGCCAGTTCCACCAGGATTTGTCTGGACATATACAGTCCCTTGTCAATGTGAAATGAATCATCCATGTACGGGTCATTGATCAGGCCTTTCCAGCCAACCGATGTCCTCGGTTTTTCAAAATATACCCGCATAATGATGTAGACCGTATCGCCTATCTTTTCAGCCAGATTTTTCAGTCTGCCCGCATACTCGCGTGCAGCATCCAGATCATGAATAGAGCAAGGCCCGACCACCACAAAAAGCCTGTGATCCTCACGGGCAAGAATATCCCTGACAATCTGACGGCCTGTCTGTATTGTTGAGGCACCTGTCCCGGCCAATGGCAAGGCCGATTTCACCTCCTCCGGGGTCGGCAATAAATCCTGCGAGGAGACGTTAATATTAGCGAGGTTTTTATTGGCCATTATCTTTGCAAATCAATCTGTTTATTAAGTATCGGTCTGAATTGCCAATCTTTGTCCGGCGGTCACTTCAACACCATAATTATACGGTACATCATACTCTATTCCTGAAAAATTCATCAATATACAATGAGGCAGTCGCTTGATAAGACAGAAATATAGAAAAGCAATCGCAATTCTATCGTTAACATAAAGCTTAGCAGAGCCAGGTTATATTTTGTTGCATGGTCTAAACATTCAGATCAGGTAACTGGCCTTTTTTGAAACGAATACCGCCAAGTGCTGCCAATATAAGTATATAGACTACACTACCCACCACGATATTAATGATCAGGCTGTGCGTATTGGTTGCGGGTATGGCCAATGCCATGGCCAGGGTGGCGATAGTCGGGCGTATGAATCTTTTCAGGGAAACAAAATGCAGGCCCTGGGTTGCAGCGTAGCTATGCATAAAGTAGCCGGCCACAATTTCTGTGGCGATGGTTGAAGCAGCAGCCCCCAGCATTCCATATATCGGTATCAGCAGGATATTCAGGATAATATTGGCCAGTGCTGCATACAATATTGCCCTCATCAGCAGGTCCTGGCGTCCACGGGCTATCAGTGCAGCCCAGGGTACATTGCGTATCATGGACATGGGGATGGTCCAGATCAGAACCTGTAATATCAGTGCTGACCCGGAGTAGCCGTCACCGAAGCCCTGCAGGATAATCGCATCAGCCAGCAGATAGCCACCTACTGACAAGGGTAAACATGCAGCATAGATATGGGCCAGTGCAGTGTGGTAGAGGGGTTTTTCCCCGTCTGATCCTGTGCCAAGGCGGGTCAGTGCAGGAAGCAGGCTCATACCATAGGATAAACCGAGGTTGTTGATAAAACTGATCAGCATGTATGCAGCGGCATAATATCCAACATGTTGACTGTCACGAAACATGCGCAGGAAAATCAGATCGGAATTATAAATAAGCAGACCAAGCATCAGGTTAATCAGCACTGGCAGGGCAGACTTGAATACGGGTAACGCCACAGCCATGTCCAGTGACAGATTGAGCCTGTAACCACGCTGTCTGAGTATAATAATCAGGTATGCTGCCATGATGGATTCACTCGCAACCAGTGCAACCGGCGGCACCCATAGTTCGGCTGCCGGGGTCAAGAGAAAGAGTATGACTGCCAGCCCCAATGCCTCGCCAATGATCCGGGACAGACCGACCGGCTTCGCATCTTCCAGCCCCATATGTATCCATTTTGTATTGGCCGCGATCGGTATCATGGAAACCAGGTACAAGGTAAGTACATATCGTTCCGGGTCAGGCAGAAAAAACCAGACAAGCAATATTGAAACAGTGGCGATAATAAAGGAAAAGATCAGACGTGTGCCCATAATAGCGGCCGCCAGTTTTTCGAAAGATTGCTGGTTTCTGGCAATCTCCCTGACACCGACCCATTCAATGGCAAAATCGGCGATCCTGCTGAAATAGAGATTTATACCAACAGCAAAGGCAATAACACCATAGTTGTCAGCACCCAGTATACGTGCGACATATATAATTGCAGCAAATGCCAGCAGCCTGGATATAACTTCGCCTGAGCCGAGCGCCAGAAAGTTACGTGATACGCTTTTACGGGGTGACATGGAGCGATTTGGCTATTATCGGGATTAAGGGTACTTGCTGGAATGTCACAGCAATTTATTCCGGAGAGACTTTTATGTGTTGCCTGAGTTTATCCAGGCTTTTTTCTTTAGGCTGGTCATGGACACAGACATGTTGCCAGACGTCGAGATGCAGTAATCTCATTTTCAGATCCTGATCTGCTTGTTCAAAAATACACCGCATCTGGCTGGATGATAAACCAAACAGATCGCGAACATAGGATTGTTCAAAATATGCAGGTGAAATCTGCATACGCTGAAAGGATGTTGTCCAGAAGCCGATTTTGATACGCTGGCTCAAAGAGCGCGGGATATATCGATCGGCTACCTTGCGTATCACCCACTTGTCCCGTATGCCCGGGTGGGCCTTTTCCAGAACCGCTGGAGAGAATCTGAGCTTGTAACGATAAGGCATATTGACCGCAGTCTTGACGACCTCGTTGTCAAGAAACGGGAAGCGGGCCTCGATGCTGGCCGCCATTCCCATGCAGTCATTCCGGTGTAGCAGGGTACGCAGATGGTAATTCAGGTAGTCAACGGTCCATTTGCTGCCATCGGTTATCTTGCCCTTGCTGAACGTAGCGGCAACCTGTTCAATAAGCTGTTTTTCTTCCAGTATCTCGCAGCGGTTCATCAGGTCCCGCACAATGGTGCGCGAGTTTCCTTCATGAGGCCATATTATCCTGCCAATATTTGGAATGCGGTGTACGAGGTTTCTGAGTCGCTTACCTGCCCCGTAATATGCATCGACAATTTTCTTGCGGCCCAGCCACGGGTAGCCGAGGAAACATTCGTCTGAACCTTCACCGGAGAGCATACCCTTGACGCCATGTTGTTCAACAAGCCTGGATACCATCAGGAACGGAGCGCAATTGGGATGGTAGGTGTACGGGTGTTCGTAGTGTTCCATTACACTGGGGATCTGGTCGACAAAATCCTGGTCAGAGACCTCGACGGTTTTGAGGTCGAGTTTGAGGTGTTTGGATAGCTCCAGTGCCGCACTGTGTTCACTCCAGCTGCCGAGTACATTGGAATGAAAAATAGCGAGATTGTTATGCATTCTGGCAGCCATGGCCATCAATAGTGAAGAGTCGACACCGCCGCTGCAGAATGCACCCACCGGGGAGTCGGCAAACATATGTTTTTCAACACTGCGATAAAGCAGTTCCTCCATTCTGTCTACCATCTGGGTTGGCCTTAACCGGTTCAGAGAATCGAGTGCATCCTCATCCCAGAAATCGGTCATGGTGAAGTACTTGCTGTAACTGGCCGGGCTGCTTCGCTGAATCCTGACGACGTTGCCAGGGGTGACTGATTTAACATTGCGATAAAATGTAAAGCCCCGCGTTGGACCGCCGAAGCCCGACAGGTAGGATGAGATTGAGAACTGATCAAGCTCCAGTGTCAGCCATGGCCGGAATGCCTTCATTTCTGATGAGAACAGAATGCGATCGTTATCTTCATACACATATAAAGGTTTCATACCAAAGCGGTCGCGGGCCAGTAAAATCGACTTCTCGACCGAATCATATAATGCAAAGGCAAACATGCCCTCCAGTCGTGGCAGAATATTTTCCGCCTGGTAGTGAATCAGGCATTGCAGTAATACTTCGGTGTCACTGGTGGTGTGGAATTTTACATTGGATTTCTGTTCCAACTCGTTACGCAGCTCGTGGAAATTATATATTTCTCCGTTAAAGACCAGGCAATAACGCCTGTTTTCATCCCAGAAAGGCTGGTTACTGCGCGGGCTCAGGTCGACAAGTGAGAGCCGGGTATGTGCCAGGCCAATGCCATCGTTACTAAATACCCCGCTGGCATCAGGCCCGCGGTGATCAAGCAGTTTCGCAGAGGACTCAAGAGCCTTTTCATCCGGTCTGGTGGTGGCGTTATGAAGAAATATGCCAAATATTCCGCACATGGTCGATTCCTATACCCGGGGGAACACAAGCACCATTTTTCCGGGTTTACGCTATAAAGCGGATTCCTTGCAAACAATCCCCGGGATGTGTTATTTCACCCAATTGAAAGAGGCAGGCAGTTCCTTGATTATTATAGATGGTTATCAAACACCAAGGCATAATTCTACCTTGTAATCAGTGCCAGGATGCCTGGCAACATGTTAAACACTTTATCCGGCCGGATCAATACCGGAATTTCATCTAGACTTGCTGTACTTTTACCTGGAAACTGCAAATGCGAGGTACGTGATCACAACACCGGTATGCATGGCTTATGTATGTTGGCGTCTGCACTGGATAAGGGTACAATGTATTTAGACTATAATATAATAATTAAAGGCTGAATCAATGGAGGGCCGCAGTTGATGACTTGTGATTCAGCGGGTATCTGTTCAGCCCTGATTTGTGTATTTCTACTGATGGATAACAAATAATAATTAACGATGGCCAAGAGCTCATTTAGAGACAGGGCGATAGCCCTGGCAAAGAAATATTTGCCACATGGTATGCGCGACTGGGTGGTTCGGCAGCAGAAGCGTTTCCATCTGCAGTGGCCCCCGGCAGGTGTGGTGCGTTTTGGCAGTTTTCGGCGACTTACACCGATCAGTCCAATATTTGCACTGGATCGTGGTTTCCCGATCGAACGTTACTACATAGAGGATTTTCTTGGTAAATATTCCGAGGATGTCAAGGGGCGTGCGCTTGAGTTGGGTGATGATTTCTATATCTGCAAGTTTGGCAAGGACAAGGTCACCCAAACAGATATTCTCAGTTATGTCGAAGCCCCGGGTGTCACAATTGTTGCAGACCTGACCCGTGCCGGGCATATACCCTCAGATTCCTTTGACTGCATTATTTTTACCCAGTCCCTGCAGATGATATACGATATGAACGCAGCCTTGCATACATTACACAGGATACTCAAGCCAGGTGGTGTGTTGCTGCTGACGTCCCATGGAACAAGCAAGATAGGACGGCATCTTGGTCGTGATGACTGGGGTGAATACTGGCATCTGACCAGTCAGTCATTGTCACGACTGATGGGTGAAAGCTTTCCCGGTGCTGATATCAGTATCGCCTCCTACGGTAATGTACTGTCGGCGATGTGTGCATTGCACGGGCTTGCATCTGAGGAACTGCGTGCAGAAGAACTGGATTACCAGGATCGGGATTATGAAGTCATCGTAACAGCCAGGGTTGTCAAACAAATAACGACGTGACGATTGCGGGCATGTCGGATAATCACAGATATTTATCCGGTTAATATTATTTTATTGACAGTGCTGTCTGGTGTTTCGCATTGCCAGTGTTCAGATTTCATGGTGCATGGGGGGGCAAAGCTGCAGAGAACCGTGGTCTGGATAGAAACAATCAATAACTAATTGATTTTATTGATAGAAAACAGTCCACGATGCTTGCCGAAGCCAGGAAAATAGGGTATCTTGAATGGGTTGCAATTATACAGAATAAATTATTATTGTTATAGAACCTGTTACATTCCATATTGTTTCCAGCGTGTGATTTTATTGGCAGGTACAGCGGGGAAAAACAGGTTTGGAGACGACTATGAGTCGAGATGAAGTATTTAGTGGAACGGCAGCCAGAGGGAGCGACTTCGTTTTCAATGAAGAAGTGGCCACCGTGTTTGACGACATGCTTACGCGTAGCGTGCCATTTTACCTCGAACAGCAGAAACTGATAGAGGAAATAGGCAGTCAGTTTTATGTTCCGGGAACGTCAATTGTTGACCTTGGTTGTTCAACCGGAACAACGTTAATTCGTCTGGCCAACCGGGTTACATCAGCGAGCCGGTTAGTCGGTTATGATAATTCCCAGCCAATGCTTGACAAGGCAAAGGAGAATCTGGAAGAGGCTGGTTTTGCTGACAAGATCGATCTGCGTCTGGGTGATATGAATGACAATCTTGGTGATATCCTCATCGAGAATGCCAGCGTGGTGACCTTGTGTTGGACCTTGCAGTTTATCAGGCCATTAAAAAGAGATGCCCTGATCAAGAAAATATATAATGGTCTGGTAGACGGTGGTGTGTTGATAGTTACAGACAAGGTACTAACTAATGACTCCAATATGAACCGGTTTTTCATCGATTTCTATTATGATTTCAAACGACGTAATGGCTATTCTGAAGAGGAGATCCTGAAGAAAAGAGAGGCACTGGAGAATGTATTAATACCATTCAGGGTTGATGAAAATTTTGAGTTATATCGTCGAAATGGTTTCCAGATCGTAGAGACATTTTTCCAATGGTATAATTTTGCCGGATTCCTTTGTGTAAAAAGCGAATCGTAATTGCAACACATCGTCTGAGAATATAACCTGTTCCAGGCACCATCTCGCCCGACACAGTGATAAACAGCAAGTGCCAGACAAGCCACATCCTGTAAACCTAAAGCCGTATTCTAAACCCTGTGATTTACCATTTTAAGATGAGCAGGATCGTGTCAGAGTAACAAGAATAAAACCGGAAGCCCAAGGTAGTGATTATCAGAATCATGTCAGAGCCTGTGACGTGCCTGGTACCCGTCAAAACGGGACAGGTTTATGATATTATGTATAAATTATCACGTGTAACAGTAACTGTATTGATCCTGAAGAAGGGGTAGGGGCATAAAGATGCGCAAGATAATTCGCAAGACTCATAAATGGGTTTTTATCTTTGTTGGTATTTTTTCTCTCCTGTGGGTTGCTACAGGTGTAATCATGTCATTACCAGTGCATGGGGACTGGAAAAAGCTGACGGTGCAAAATAAAACAGGTTCCGAAGATTACAGCAGTATTACCATGTCGCCTGCAGAGGCAGTTGCCAGGCTAAAAAAAGAAAAGCCCTCATTCAGCCTTGCAAGATCAATACATTTTGAAAATATACAGGGCAGGATTATGTATGCCATCACGGATCAGGATAAAAAAAATCATCTGATTGATGCTCATACCGGGGAATACTATGCTTTTTCTGCAAATGTTGCAGAATCTTATGCCAGAAAAATATATGGAATTAAGGAACCGATTCTTGAAAACGTTGTCATAAACAACCATGGTGTTGGTTATTTATGGGGAGAACTTCCAGTATATCGCCTCCAGTTTGAAGGGCATGCATCAGAAGAATATTATGTTAGCCCCGTCAACGCAAGGGTTCTTAAGCATACGATATATACGAAAATATCAAATATCTCAAGTATGCTACATACCTTTACTCCCATTCAGATACTGACTGGAAGTGATTT
>DRJK01000041.1 GCA_011052215.1 Gammaproteobacteria bacterium | reverse complement strand
GGTCGCCAGTCCAATGCAGATACACTGGCACTCGAACATGCCGGTGTAAAAACAGACAAGGGCGGTAATATCATCATAGATGACCACATGCGTACAAATGTGGAGCATATTTATGCCGCAGGTGATTGCACCAGCCTGCCACAATTTGTTTATGTCGCCGCCGCCGCAGGTACACGTGCTGCACGTAATATGACCGGGGATGATGTAGCGATCGATTTATCAGTCATGCCCGCAGTCGTATTTACCTATCCGCAGGTGGCTACAGTTGGTTTGAATGAACAACAGGCACAGACCCAGGGACTGGATGTCGAGAGCCGAACGCTGGATCTGGAAAATGTGCCTCGTGCGTTGGCTAATATGGATACCCGCGGTTTTATCAAACTGGTCGCTGAAAAAGGCAATGGTCGTATTGTCGGCTGTCAGGTATTGGCCGACGAAGGTGGCGAAATCATCCAGACGGCGACCCTGGCGATTCGCAATCGCATGAGCGTACAGGGTCTGGCCGATCAGTTATTTCCCTATCTGACTATGGTAGAAGGCCTTAAATTAACGGCACAAACTTTTAATAAAGATGTGAAACAGTTATCATGTTGTGCCGGGTGACGAAACAAAATCCATATAATGAAGCTAATTATCATTTGAACTTATTATCTTTTTTGCTATCCTATACACCATGGAACGCATTCTGTCCGCCATTTTAATATTGTTTCTGCTGTCTTCCCAGACGGCAATGGCATTTAATACCACTAACTTAACCCCTGGTCACCACTATCTGGAATCATCTCAAAACATCCCTTCCGACCATGATTCACATGACGGGGACCATAGTTGCCACAGTGCAGCCCACTTTGTAGGCCTGGCATCATCCATTCCGGTTTATCAGCCTGTCATGGAAAGCAACCCGGATTTTCAGGCTCAATTCACTTTTATCTCTCAACCAAGGCATCCCCCCACTCCTCCACCTGTAGTCTGAATACAGTTATACCATTCAATAACACAGACCAGTAACCTGTTCTGTGCAAAGTGTTATGCTTACAAGGATTCAGATAATGAAAAAAGTTTTGTATTTACTGGCTGTATTGCTGGTGTCATCACCATTGCAACGTCTGCAAGCTGCTGAAAGTTCAGCCGCAAATAACATAAAAATGGTGTCATTTACTGTAAAGGCACCAGATGCCTTGACGGCGATGATCAGGGCTGCACTGGATCAACATCCACGTATGCAGGCATCCCGCGCCGCCATGCAGGCTTCACTTAAACGACTCAAGGCCGCTCAACAGGCGGTGTATAATCCTGAACTGGAGCTGGATACCGAGAGGACGGGCATCGATTCCAGTTATCTTCAGCTCAGTCAGAAAATTGATCTGGGCGACCTGCGGGGATCGTTGACAAGTGTTGCTCAAGCAGGATTGGTCAAGGCGAAAGCGGATTTTGAACTGGCCGTGTTACGGCTACAGTATGATTTAGTATCCAGCTATATAGAACGTGATACACAGTCAGAGCTGTCCACGCTATCTGAACAAACTCTGGGCCTGATGAGTGAATTCGTGAGTATAGCCGAACTGCGACACAAATCGGGTGATCTCAGTCAGGTAGAACTTGATCTTGCCCGGCTGGCACATAGTGAGTCGGTTATCTCTCATGCCAGGACATTAACGGAACTGGTAACGGCACGTGAAAAATTAAACGCAATTTTTATATCACCTCCGGTTAACATCCCTGCACTTCGTGATAAATTGCCACAAGCCGGATTACCAGATGATCTTGAGACATTCCTGCATACTTTACCCGGTGTACGCGCAAATGTAGCCGAAGTCAGTATTGCACGTTATACCGTTGATCTGCGCCGCAGTAAAAAGCGTGTTAATCCGACGATAGCATTGCGTGGTGGAAAAGATGGCAGTGATTCCCTGGTGGGGATTACCCTGTCCGTTCCACTCAACGTGCGTAATACCTACAGTGCTGAAATTGAGGTTGCCCAACAAAGGCTTATTGAACGCCAACAGTTGGCACAACAAGCTTTTCGTGAACAACGTAGCAAGGTACTCGCCAGTACACAACGTCTGCAACTACTACGAAAAGCCTGGCTTGCCTGGAAAAAAACCGGGCAATCCAGTGTCACACGACAACTCGAATCCATTAAACGATTATGGCGTGCGGGTGATATGAGCACCTCTGATTACCTGGTGCAACTGAAACAAACCCTGGATACTCAAGTCGCCGGTGTTGAACTACAGAGTAAACTTTGGAAAAGCAGCCTTGACTGGATGCTTGCTACGGCCAGTATAGATGATTGGCTGAACCTGACTACGGAATCAAATTGATATGAAAAAATTAATCACAATCATTATTACTGGCCTGTTATTTTCCGGGCAGTATGTTTATGCCGAAGACCATAATTCAGGAAAGCCTCATACCAGGTCAGATGATACCGGAAATGCTGATATAAAAGGTGAAAAGCATGGGGATCACAATGAGGGAAAAGGCGTTGTCATAATCACAGCTATGCAGATGAAAACGGCAGGAATCAAGGTTACTTCATTAATGCCTGCACAGGTTACTTCAAGTATTGCAGCGCCAGGTGAAGTTAAATTAAACGCCTATCGAACCATCAAGATCACACCACGTATTGCGGCCCAGGTGATAAAACGGCATGCCCGTTTGGGTGATTTAGTAAAAAAGGGCCAACCACTGGTAACCTTGTCGAGTGTTGAAATGGCTTCGGCACAAGGTAGATTACTGGTTGCAGACCGTGAGTGGCAGCGTGTCAGAAAACTGGGACGCAAGGTATTGTCAGGGCGGCGCTATACAGAGGCAAAGGTAGCCCGGTCCCTGGCACTGTCCAAGGTCAAGGCCTACGGCATGAGCCAGCCACAGATTGATCGTCTGCTTAAGGATAGTAATACCATGCTGTCCGACGGCACCTTTCAGCTCCTTTCTACATTAAATGCCCGTGTATTGCATGATGATTTTATTGTGGGAGAACGTGTTGATGCCGGGAAGGTATTGATGATCATTTCAGACGAATCTGTCATGTGGGTTGAGGCACGGATTACTGCGGACCAAATGAAGCTGATCAAAATTGGTAACCTGGCCCGGGTCAGGGCAGGTAACAAAAACCTGTCGGCAACTGTCAGTCAACTACATCATACACTGGATGAAATCACCAGAACACTGGCTATTCGGATGGAGGTAAAAAATCCCGGAGACATATTACACCCCGGTATGTTTGTTAAAGTCATCATCCAGACATCTGATAAAATCACTGCCTTTGTATTACCTGAGTCAGCGGTATTACGAAGCCAGGATGGAGACTGGCAGATACTGGTCGAACAGGATGAGCCAGGTGAATTCAAGCCGGTAGAAGTTAAATTACTACGTGTCAGTAATGGTAAAGCGGTAATTGAAGGCATTAAACCCGGTACCCGTGTTGTCACCCAGGGCGCCTTTTTTGTCCAGTCTGAACTGGCGAAAGCCGGTTTTAAAATTCATAATCACTAGAGGCCATCACCATGCTTGATTCACTCATAAGTTGGTCTGTCAAAAACCGCTTGCTGGTACTCATCGCACTAATTGCAACTGCTGTTAGTGCCACGCTGATATTACCAAAACTTAACCTGGATGCATTTCCGGATGTTACCAATGTCCAGGTGCAAATCAATACCGAGGCACGTGGGCTGGCTGCAAAAGAAGTTGAACAACTGATCACATTTCCAATAGAAGCGGTCATGTACGCGTTGCCCGATGTGGAAGAAGTCCGTTCGATCTCCAAAACAGGTTTATCCGTTATTACAGTTGTATTCAAGGAAGGCACGGATATTTATTTTGCCCGGCAACTGGTATTTGAACGCTTGCAAACTGCGCGTGGAGAAATCCCTGAAGGAATTGGTACGCCAGGCATCGGGCCGAATACCTCAGGCCTGGGTCAGGTCTATCAATATATTCTACGCGCAGATGACCCGATAAAATATAACGCCATTACATTACGCAGTTATAATGACTGGATTGTTAAATTACTGTTAATGCCGGTTGGTGGTGTCACCGAAGTGTTGTCATTCGGTGGTGAGGTACGCCAGTATCAGGTTCAGCTTAATCCACAACGTTTGCTGGCATATGGTTTGACCGGCAAGGATGTTGTCAATGCAGTCGAGGATAACAATCGCAATGCAGGTGGCTGGTACATGGACCGCGGTCAGGAGCAACTGGTTGTCCGTGGTATTGGCTGGGTACGCAATGGAAAGGATGGTTTGCGCGATATCGGTAATATTCCTCTGAAGGAAAAAGATGGCATAGTCGTTCGTGTCAAGGATGTGGCCAGGGTTGCTTTTGGTCCTGAAATTCGACAGGGCGCGGTTTCCATCACACGGCGTGATGCAAATGGCAAACCGGTAGCATTGGGTGAAGTGGTTGCCGGGGTGGTACTCAAACGTCTGGGTGCAAACACCAAGGCAACCATTGATGGTATCAAGTCACGCCTGGCCGCAATCAAGACGGCATTGCCCGATGGCGTGACACTTGAACCATTTTATGATCAGTCCAGTCTGGTGGACCAGGCGGTGTCAACGGTAACCAAGGCATTACTGGAGGCCTTTGTGCTGATTGTCATCGTGTTAATGCTGTTTCTGGTCAATATACGCGCTACATTCCTGGTGCTGATATCTGTCCCCATTTCCATCGGGCTGGCTTTAATGGCCATGGCATACTGGAACGTGTCGGCCAACCTGATGTCATTGGGTGGTCTCGCCATTGCAATCGGTATGATGGTTGATGGATCAGTGGTAATGATGGAACATATCTTTGGCCACCTGACACATGCCGATCAACAACATGGTGAGCATCAGAAACAGGCCCTCAACGACAAGCATCCCTATGATTCGGCCCACGACGAACATGGTATCGCATTACGGATAAAGGAAGCAGCACGTGAAGTGGGTCGCCCGGTGTTTTTTGCGGTCATGATTATTATTATTGTGTTTGCGCCATTGTTCAGCCTGGAAGGCGTTGAGGGTAAATTGTTCCAGCCCATGGCTATTTCAATTGTATTGGCGATGCTGGCATCCCTGTTTGTCGCCCTGGTTGTGGTACCATCACTGGCAACCTATTTGTTCACACGTGGTGTGGTACATAAACCAGGTTATGTGATGCCGCCTCTGGAGGCGTTCTATCGTAAGGCACTGCCGTGGGCACTGGCAAGGCGCAGGATTGTCATTGGTACTGCGCTGGGCTTGTTTGTAGCCTCTTTGGCACTGGTCCCATTGCTGGGAACCGAGTTTGTCCCTGAACTTGAAGAAGGCACCTTGAATATCCGCTCCACATTGGCACCCTCCTCCAGCCTGGATACCGCGCTGAAGGTTGCCGGCAAACTGGAGGCCGCATTGTTGACCTTTCCTGAAGTTATCTATGCAACCAGCCGCGTCGGCCGGCCGGAAATCGGCGGTGACCCGGAACCGGTATCCAATGTTGAAATATTTGTTGGCCTGAAACCGGTTAATGAATGGACCAGTGCAACCGATCGGCCGGCACTGCAAAAGCTGATGGAAGAAAAAATGGGGCAATTCCCGGGCTTGTTGTTCTCTTTTTCACAACCGATTGCAACACGTGTAGATGAGCTGTTATCCGGTGTTCGTGCACAGTTGGCCATCAAGCTGTTTGGTTCAGATCTGGACATGCTCGCCAAAAAAGGCAGTGAAATCGAGGCACTGGTAAAAAAGGTGAAGGGAACTCGCGGTGTTGCGATGGAACAGATCGGTGGTGAGGCCCAGCTTGCAATACGTCCCGACCGTGACAAGTTGGCGCGCTATGGCATATCGGTGGCCCAGGTCATGGATCTGGTAGCCGATTCCATAGGGGGTCGAGCAGCGGGCCAGGTGATCAAGGGTAACGAACGATACGATATCTATGTGCGTCTGGCCAAAGCGTACCGTAACAATGTCGAGGCCATTCGCAACCTTATCCTGCAAGCACCCGGTGGTGCCTGGGTCAAGCTGGGCGATGTTGCACGGGTGGCCATCGAATCCGGCCCACCACAAATCCGCCGTGACGATGTGCAACGACGTGTGGTGATACAGAGTAATGTAGAGGGCCGGGATATGGGTGGCCTGGTGGCAGAACTGCAACAACGAATAAATGATGAGATCGATTTGCCCCCAGGGTATACAGTGGTGTTTGGCGGGCAATTTGAAAACCAGAAGCGGGCACAGGCACGCCTGATGATCGTCGTACCGCTGTCACTGGGGTTGATATTCCTGCTACTGTATTTTGCATTCAGCTCCATCGGTCAGGCCATGCTGATCATGCTTAATGTACCTCTGGCCCTGATCGGTGGCATTGCAGCCCTGTACTTTTCAGGGCAATATCTTTCAGTACCCGGCTCAATCGGTTTTATAGCCCTGTTTGGTGTGGCAGTACTGAACGGTGTTGTAATGGTAACCTCGATCAATACACGGGTAACAGATGGATGTAATATTGGTACCGCTGTATTTGATGGCGCATTATCAAGGCTCAGGCCGGTATTGATGACGGCATCCATTGCTGCCCTCGGTCTGATTCCGATGTTACTGGCCAACGGAGTTGGATCGGAGGTACAGCGGCCGTTGGCAACAGTAGTCGTGGGAGGATTGTTTTCGTCAACCCTGCTAACACTGTTTGTTATACCTGTGTTGTATGAGTTTTTCTCTCGCCGTAAAATGGTTGAATGATTGTTACATTGAAACCAGGCCGCTCGATTTTTTATACTATCCCGGGGGAACAAAACCCCTCTAATGGTCTAACCGGGATTGCAGCATAGGGGTAAAGGATAAATCCAGAAGCAAGGTACATGCAGCATTGCAATTAAATTAAAACTGTTAATATTGATTGATTCCAGTATTAATCATTATCAGCTATATTATTAGATACACAGAAAGGGTCATATATCATGAAAGACAGATTTATATTAATATTAATTATAGGCAGCTTGTTGTCACCAACACTGACGTACGCTGAATTTAACATCTCTCATAAAATAACCGTCTACAAAAATCCAAAATGTGGCTGTTGTAAAAAATGGATCAGTTACCTCAAAAGAAAAAACTACGATGTAACCACAATCAATTCAAATAATCATTCGGCTTACAAGAAAAAATTTGGTGTGCCTGCACGATATGCTTCGTGCCACACTGCTGTCATTGATGGCTACGTTATCGAAGGACATGTAACAGACCGTGACATACAGAGACTTCTGTTACTGAGGCCAGAGGGTGTAACCGGCATAACTGTTCCAGGTATGCTGGTAGGAACACCCGGTATGGAACAGGGTGATCGCAGGCAATCATATAATGTACTGAGTTTTGACAGGCAGGGTAACGTGAAAATATTTTCGCGTCATAAAAACTAGCAGGATATGATGCTCAAATTACTACTCTTATCAAGTTCAGCGACAGGCTGTTAATCAGTGAGTTCCAGCCATCACAATCATAACCATCACGCTGTTTCGGGTGACAGAAACCTGTTGATTGCGGTTGCCGTTAATATGTTACTGACTGTGGCCCAGGTTATTGGCGGCATTCTGTCAGGAAGCCTTTCACTCATCGCAGATGCACTACATAATTTCAGTGATGCTGTTTCATTAGGAATTGCCATTTTTGCGCGTAAAATCGCAAAGCGCCCGCCAGATGCGTTTAAAACTTTTGGCTATCAACGCGCCGAGCTGATTGCAGCATTAATTAATTTAACCACATTGATTCTGATTGGCCTTTATTTGATTTATGTGGCAACCTTGCGTCTCATGGAGCCGGTCGAAATTGAAGGCTGGATGGTAATAATTGTTGCCGGAATTGCTTTAATAGTCGACGTCATCACGGCCGTACTCACTTTTACCATGTCAAAGGACAGCCTGAATATCAAGGCGGCTTTTCTGCATAATGTTTCCGATGCACTTTCATCAGTAGGTGTTATCGTTGCCGGTTCATTAATTCTGGTTTTTGACTGGATCTGGGTTGATGCGGTCATCACGTTTATGATTTCAGGATATATATTATATATGGGTTTTAAAGAGTTACCTAAAACGATACACATACTGATGGATGGAACCCCTGAACATTTATCTATCGCTGAGGTGATTAACTCACTTGAGAATATAGACGGCGTTTGCAACGTACACCACGTTCACATTCGTCAATTAGATGAGCATACGAATGCACTTGAAGCACATATTGTCACTGAGGGATCTCCCGGCAAGAATGAAGAAATTAAAACATTAATTAAATCACAATTGCTAAAAGATTATTTAATTGAGCATTCCACACTGGAGCTGGAATACCTCAATGGAGATTGCTGTGACCAGAACAACCACACCCGCTGCATAAGCTAACGTCCATACAGTGGTTAACGACCAGTAAATCAAGAGGACATAAATTAAGCCACCCCGCAGCAAGCTGACGGGGTATTTTGCAGGAGCGCACTCAAGCACAGTTCAGGGCAAGACTGCTCCGATCTCATCCTTACCCGGCTTGCGATACCAGTAACCATTACAATAGGGCTTTTCTTCCAGCTCAAGCCCGGCTTTATCAAGGATTACATTGGAAAACGTCTGTATGACGTGCTCTATCCCCTCGTATTGCGGGCTCAGGCGTAATATATCAACACCCATCTGTTGCATGTCAGGAATTTCCTTCAGCAGGTTATAACAGAGGCCTGATTGTGTTTGTATTCCATTGATCGTAAAAACCTCTTCCCCCTCCTGGCTGGTAAATGGCAAACCATCCGGATACTCCTCACAAACAAACTCACACTGATCCTTCGGAAGTTCATGTGCCCTGGCGGTAAAACAACGTGCAGAAAATGCCAGTGGTAATTGTCCATAACTGAATACTTCTGTCTCAATGCCCTCGGCCAGTTTAGTTTCTTTTATTTGCTGTAAAATCTGCGAAAGGGTTTCGCCGGACAACTCCACCGGCATCACCCAACGTTTTAATTTCTGCCTATGGAAAAATTCAAGTGTTTTGGCATTGTAGATATTGATAAACGGCCCGGAGACAAAAGGCCGGTTCTTTTCGCTTAACAACTGAACCGCAGCCATGTCATTGGCTTCAACGAGGAAATCACGTTGTTCACAGACCTGCCTCAGGGTATTGAGTTCCGATTCGGCCTCTATCAGGGTCAATGTCGATAACACAACCTGCTTGCCGTTTTCTGCAAGCTCATTGGCGAGCGATATCCAGTCCTGTGTTTTCAGTGAACGGCGTTTGGAACAGACGGTCTCGCCAAGATAAATAATATCAATCCGGGTATCGGCTACTGATTCGTAAAAATCATAAATTTTCTGTTTTGACCAGAAATAGAGGATCGGTCCAAGTGATAGTTTCATAATCAGGGTTATCCTAGCCTACTGCCATGGACGGGAATAGGCCCCCAGTGTTGTCTGTGAGCCTTCAGACACCTTGGCCAATACATCTGTCCATTCTTTTTTTGGTACGAAGTCACGCCCTGTCAAGGCATAATGATCAAGTGCCTGTCTCCAGACCCTTACCACTTGCTCTACATAGGCCGGACTGCGCTGACGACCCTCTATCTTGACTGCCTTGATACCCATCTTTGATAACTCGGGAATATGATTCAGGGTGTTCAGGCTGGTTGGCTCTTCCAGTACATGCCCCACCTTGCCATTCAGTTCAAAACGTCCTTTACACAGGGTGGGGTAACCGGCCTTTTCCTCAGGATGGAAGCGATCAATCAGAACCTTGTTAAGGCGGGTTTCAAGTATGTTACCTTTCTGTACCCATTCTACCGACCTGGCCGGAGAACATACGCCACTCATATTGGGCGACTCCCCGGTGATATAGGAAGACAGATGGCAACGCCCTTCTGCCATAATACACAAGCTCCCAAAGGCAAACACTTCCAGTGGGACAGGACTGATTTTAGCCAGGTTATGTACCTGGGAGAGAGATAATACACGTGGTAATACCGCTCGATGGATATTGAAGTGCTGTTGATAAAAACGTAATGATTCGTAGTTGGTGGCCGATCCCTGTACCGAGAGATGAAGGTTTATCTCGGGGTAAGTAGTGGATGCATACTCAAGCACGGAGATATCGGCAGCAATGATGGTATTGGCACCCAGGTCTGCTGCCTTGTCCACTGCCTGCTTCCAGCGTGGCCAGATCAGTGGTTGTGGGTAGGTATTGATCGCAACATACACTCTGACGGCCCTGGAACGCGCGTATTCAAGGGCCTTGCCAATTTTTTTTTCATTAAAATTGAGCCCGGCGAAATAACGTGCATTGGTATTATCCTTGAAGCCGATATAGACCGCATCGGCCCCCTGATCCACCGCCGCCTTGAGTGAGGGATAGTTACCTGCCGGACATACCAGTTCCATAAAGTTTCCTTTGCAACTTGCTATTATCTATATAGTCGGCCTGTCTGCTATGCTGAGTCAACAGACGATCATGGATGGCATTGAGTACTCGCCATTTTTTGGAACACCAGTCGGGTGCCAGCAACAGATCCGGTTGCGCCGTTGCAGTCAAACGATGAAAAATAATTTCCGACGGGGTATGTTGAATCATTTTAGTGGCAACGTCGATATAATCATCAAACAGGATTGCAGTATATTCACCTCTGCGCCACTGATTTGCCAGTTGTGTTCCCTTGACCACGTGAAGAGGATGAAGTTTCAGGCCCTGGGTTCCCACCTCAAGTACCCGGTTAAATGAAGCAAAGCTCTTTTGCATACTTTCACCTGGTAATCCAATGATTAAATGCGTACAAACCTGTAGCCGAAATCCCCGGGCACGCTGTGCTGCATCCACATATTCCGCAAAATTATGCCCACGGTTGACCCGCTCAAGCGTGTCATCAAAGGCAGACTGCAATCCCAGCTCAATCCATATCTCATAACCCTGTTGCTGGTAATCCGCCAATAAGGCCAGTACAGGATCAGGCACACAATCCGGTCGTGTTCCTATCGACAAACCGATGACATCCTCAACGGCCAGCGCTTCATCATACGTGCGCTTTAGCTCTTTTATATCTGCATAGGTATTGGTATACGCCTGGAAATAGGCAATATACTTTTTTGCACCTGTCCTTTTTCTAATGACATGCTTGCCACTGATGACCTGGTCATGAACCGACGGTGGTTTCCGTGCATTTGGTGAAAATGAAGAATTGTTACAAAAAGTGCAACCACCCGTCCCCTTGCTACCATCTCGATTGGGACAGGTAAACCCGGCGTTAATCGCCATCTTATGGACTTTTTCGCCATACTTGCTACGCATGGCGCCTCCAAATGTATGTAATAACCCTGGCAAATACATCACTATTTCCATTAATACCTGACACAAATACAATACTTGTTTATTTTGTGTATGAATGTGTCAGGATAACAAAAGGAATGCGGAAGCTTTTTGATTTAGATCAATATAAAATACAGGGCAAGTACTATCATTAATCAGTTACGGACGGAGTGAATTATTAATATAAGGCATATGTTTCCACCCTTGGCAATAAAACAGCATATCACCCATGACCTGCCATTTTTTCTGGCTAAAAAGGTCGCATGGGTCCCGTTTCGGCTACAAGGCCTGGTATTGGAAACGGCACTACAGCAGGTTTTTTCGGAGGCATTGCGGGATGGGGATCTGGACTTTCTTGAAAATCACACCATCAGGATCAGTATCGATGACCTCAACCTGAGTTGGTATTTCAGCTGCCGGAATCAACGGATCAAGGTACACAAACAATCACAGGCATCCACCACAATCCGTGGAAAACTGGAAGAGTTTATTCGGCTCGTAGCACGCTATGAAGATCCGGATACACTCTTTTTTCAGCGACGACTGATCATTGAAGGCAATACCGAGGTCGGTCTGGAGATGAAAAATCTGCTCGATAGCCTCGATCCCGACTGCCTGCCCCTGCCGATAAGAAAAAGTATTGATCTCGCGGTAAAGGTATTTATTTGATCAGGTAACACTACTGACAGTCTAATTCATCGTATTTCCTGTATAACACAGTTTCCTCATTCATTATTCTTTTGATCAGTATTCTGAACAGTTTCTTATAATCTGTAGCAAACTGTTCATCATCCCCGCCTGCTTCATACTTGTCAAAAAATTCCAGTGCCAGTTTTGATATGGATTCCATTTCGCTCGCATATAATTCCAGTGTAGACTTCAGGTCATTATTTTTTTGTGCCTCTTTCCACAAGACTGGGTATAACCTCATGTCTTCTTTTTCAAGATGCGCAAGTAAATCCGATCTTGCAGAAAAAAGCAGCCTTTTCCCTTCCCCGGAATTGACCCCCAGCTTTAATACCATTTTAAGAGTATCGGTGATATCCGAATGCTCATGCTTTAATTCTGAAACCAGGTCAGACATATGAATACACTCTCATTAGTTTAATTATAAAATTATATCTGATGCGCAATATCCATTGCTATGCTTCTATAAGTTTGAACTCAACAAAGAAACAGCATCCGCTACCAACGTTACTTATTACACCTATTTCACCTCCCATTAGATGAGTAAGACGCTTTGTTATTGTCAGACCAATTCCCGCTCCTTCTATACTCGTATTTTCCGCGCCTGCGCGGTTAAAGGGTTCAAATATCTGTTGTTGTTGCTCGGCTGATAACCCGGGCCCTGTATCACTGATATTCAAACGCAGAACATCATCATGCACTTCACAATTTATTATTATCTCACCATTATTGGAATTATATTTAATCGCATTTGATAGCAGGTTAATTATAACCTCCTTCAAACGGAACCTCTCTGCACTGATCGTCCAGTTATTTTTTTTATGACTATCCCACGTAAGCCTGATATTTTTCTTTTCCAGTAGTGGTCTGACCAGAGATACAGATTCCATTATCACATTATATATTAAAATTGGCTCCAATATTATTTCTGGTTTTCCTGATTCTATCTTTGACAAGTCTAAAACTTCATTTATCAATTCAAGTAAATGGTTCCCTGCAATTAATATTTCTCCGGCATTTTCTTTTTGAATCTGATTGAGCGATTCATCCATTTCGAGTAATTGGGCAAAACCGAGTACGGCATTCATCGGGGTTCGCAGTTCATGACTCATTTGTGAAAGAAACTCTGTTTTGGCACTGTTAGCACGGATAGCTTCTTCTTTGGAAGCTATCAGTTCTTTTGTACGGTGCTCAACCTCCTTTTCCATAGATGAGAATAATAATTTTAATTGTTTTTGTAATTTATTAAAGGCATCTACAAGCAAATCAAGCTCATCTCTGTTACTTGCAGAATTGCCCTTACGGTCCAGCTTTAATTCTTTATCTGGCTGGTTAATATCAAAGTGATCAACATTCTCGGCAATTTTATGCAAATG
>DRJK01000040.1 GCA_011052215.1 Gammaproteobacteria bacterium | reverse complement strand
TATCTTTCCCCTTGTATCTTTCCCCTTGTATCTTTCCCCTTGTATCTTTCCCCTTGTATCTTTCCCCTTGTATCTTTCCCCTTGTCCCTTTCCCGTAGTGGGTTTCGCAGTACTTTGCCGCCTCATGATGTTCTGTGTACTATAGGAGTCTGTCCAGGAATAGACAGCCTGCTACAAAAAAGCCATTCCGGATCCATTTCCTCGCTACGACTTCTATCCCCGGGCTGGCTCCTAAGCGGCTAAATTTCAATAATCTTGAGGAAACCAGACCCATGGCGGGCTATCATCACCACACATCCATACCCACCGGTAACCGCAGGGATATAAATACCCTGCGCAGCCTGCTGCCCTATCTCTGGCAATACCGTGGCCGGGTTATGCTCGCCCTGACAGCACTTGTCCTCTCCAAGGCCGCCGTTGTCGCCGTCCCGCTGGTATTAAAGGAAATAGTCGACTCACTGGATGCATCCAAACACAGCCAGCTCACATTGCCAATTATTTTTCTTGTCATTTATGGCCTGCTTCGCCTGTCGGGCTCCCTGTTCAACGAACTCAGGGACTCGGTCTTTTCCCGGGTACGGCACGGGGCCATGCGCAAGATGTCATACAAGGTTGTCCGGCATCTGCATCACCTGTCACTGCGTTTTCATCTGGAGCGCAAAACCGGCGCCATCACGCGCGACCTCGAGCGGGGCACACGTAGCGTCAGCTCACTGCTGAATTACATGGTATTCAGTATCATTCCCATACTGGTGGAGGTGGGTCTGATTGCGGCTATCCTGCTGGTGAATTACAACCCATGGTTTGCAGTCATCACATTTACAACCGTAGCCATCTACATTTCGGTCACCATGATGATCACCGAATGGCGCATGAAATACCGTGTCACTATGAACCAGATGGATTCTCAGGCCAATAGCCAGGCGATTGACAGTCTGATTAATTATGAAACAGTGAAGTATTTCGGCAACGAGGAATATGAATTACAACGCTACAACGAGACATTGGGAAAATGGGAGGAAGCGGCGGTAAAAAGCCAGACATCCCTGTCGGCCCTGAACGTTGGCCAGGGCGCTATCATTTCAGTCGGTGTCACTGCCATCATGATCATGGCTGCCGGAGAAGTCGTGGCGGGAACGATGTCGCTCGGTGACCTGGTGCTGGTGAATGCGTTCATGATCCAGATGTTTATTCCACTGAATTTTCTTGGCGTGGTATACAGCCAGTTGAAACATTCATTGTCCGACATGGAACGCATGTTCCACTTACTGGAGGAAGAGGCTGAAATACAGGACGACCCGGACGCCGTCAGGCTGGATGCGGGTGATGCCGATGTTCGTTTTGAACACGTGTCTTTTCATTATGATCCGAACAGGCCAATAATAAAAAATATTGATTTTATTATACCGTCAGGGAAAAAACTGGCCATTGTCGGTGAAAGCGGTGCAGGAAAATCCACACTGGCACGCCTGCTGTTTCGCTTTTATGACACCAGTGAAGGTCGCATCCTGATCAACAACCAGGATATCAGGCATGTCACTCAAAACAGCCTTCATTCGGCCATCGGCATCGTTCCCCAGGACAGCGTACTGTTTAACGACACAATCTTTTTCAATATCGCCTATGCAAAAATCGATGCAACGAAAGATGAGGTCACCGAGGCCGCCAGAACGGCACATATTCATGCGTTTATCCAGTCACTGCCGGATGGGTATGACACGATAGTGGGTGAACGCGGTCTTAAACTTTCAGGTGGTGAAAAACAGCGTGTTGCCATCGCCCGTGCGATACTCAAAAATCCGAAGATACTGATTTTTGACGAGGCCACCTCTTCGCTGGACTCAAAGGCAGAACGCGGCATACTCGAGGCCCTCAGGGAAGTTGCATGCAACCACACAACCCTGGTCATAGCCCACCGCCTGTCCACCATTATCGATGCCGACCAGATTATGGTCATTGACCAGGGCAGTATTATTGAACGGGGCACACACAATGAATTACTGACCCTGAATGGCAGCTACACACACCTGTGGGAATTACAGCAACGGGAGCAGAAGGAACGTGAAGAAAAGGAACAATCTCAATTGCATGTTATGTAAATCAAGTACTGCTGTTCCATTAACCTGCACGAATGTAATTGAAACGTAAACGGCAAGTACGTTTTGAGCTACATTGCGTAATGAGGACATGAAACCCCTGACCTTGTCTGGCATGATTCTGTAAAATGCGTGGATCGGTACGCCACACACGATCATCATGATTAATTGCCCGACTTTAATGCCGGGGGCAGAGAAAACATCCTGCCCTGGTGGCTTATTCATATTAGCGGTTGCTTCATTGATTTATAAAGGAAATCAATGCGGTATATTACCAAACACTGATACTGTCCATCACACGGATGGAATGGCTGATCTGATATAAACCCATAAGCCGTTGGGATAACAGTATTTTAAAAACAGATTTTCAAGTGTATGATGAGTCTGGTCGTAAAAAAAGCCGGGGAGACAATGTCAAAAACAATTTATGTGGCCAACCTGCCTATCGCAACCAGCCAGGAAGATGTTGCATCATTATTCCGCCAATATGGTGAAGTCCTGTCGATCAATCTGATCGTAGACAAGGCAACGGGTGAAAAACTTGGATACGGTTTTATCGAAATGGACGATCCGGTCGCAGACCGGGCCATAAAAGAACTTGGCGGCAAGGAATTCAAGGGCCAGACCCTACAGGTTAACCAGGCACGCGGACGCAGTACAAACAGATAACCTTACCCAGATACAAATAATGACCCTGGACAAGCCGCCGATTACAGACCAGTTAAATCTTTGTCGCGTTGGCATTGATACATACCGGGAAAATGTGGCCTATCTTCATCGTGATTGTGAAATCTATCGGGCCGAGGGTTTTCAGGCACTCTCCAAGGTTGAAATAAGCGCCGACGGGCAAAGAATTCTGGCCGTCCTGAACGTCGTTGATGATCCGAATATTGTATCACCTGTACAGCTCGGTCTTTCGGAGCAGGCATTCCTGCAACTGGGGCTCGAAGACAAACAGGCTGTCCGCATCGACCACGCCGAACCCCCCAGATCAATGGATGCCGTTCGACGTAAAATTGCCGGTGACAGGTTATCCGCAGAGGACTTCACCGATATCAGTCACGATATCGCCGATAAACGTTATTCCAAAATGGAGATAGCTGCCTTTCTGGTGGCCACGGGACAAACCGGGCTCGACCGTGATGAGGTTCTGTTCCTGACCCGATCCATGCTCGAGTCCGGCGACCAACTCAACTGGGACGAACAACTGGTTGCAGACAAACACTGCATTGGCGGTATCCCGGGCAACCGCGTTTCCATGCTGATCGTCCCTATTGTCGCGGCGCATGGCCTTTTGATTCCTAAAACCTCAAGTCGCGCCATCACATCACCGGCGGGTACGGCCGATACGATGGAGGTTCTGGCAGATGTAAAACTGGCCCCCGAATCATTGCGCCACCTGATTCACAAGGAAAGGGGTTTTATCGTCTGGGGAGGGACGGCCGCACTCGCCCCGGTCGATGATATCCTGATATCAGTCGAACGCCCGCTGGAAATTGACTCCCGGGGACTCATGGTTGCTTCCATACTGTCAAAGAAACTGGCCGCAGGCTCCACTCACCTGCTGATTGATATCCCGGTGGGGCCGTCAGCCAAGGTCAGGAAAATGGATAATGCCCTGCAACTGCGTAAGCTGTTCGAGTTTATTGGTGACCGGCTGAATCTGCACCTCGAGGTTATCATTACCGACGGGCGACAACCGATCGGGCGGGGTATCGGGCCGGTCCTTGAGGCGCGTGATGTCATGCAGGTACTGGAAAATGATCCCCATGCTCCCGATGACCTGCGACAGAAGTCATTACGACTGGCCGGACGCATCATCGAATTTGATCCCGACGTCAGGGGCGGACAGGGCTTTGCCATCGCCAGGGATATCCTCGATTCCGGGCGCGCCCTGGAAAAAATGAATAATATAATCAACAGTCAGGGCCGGAACAAACACCGGATCGAGCCGGGGTCACTGACCTATGATATTTGCGCACCGGCAAAGGGTACCATTACCTCGATTGATAACCTGCAGATGGCCCGCATCGCCAGGCGTGCCGGCGCACCCATGGACAAGGGTGCGGGTGTCGACCTTTTCAGAAAACTGGGTGATCACGTCGAGAAAGATGAAATACTTTACCGTGTGCATGCCGAATTCATGTCAGACTACCGGTTCGCATGCGTACTGGCACAGAAAGACATCGGTTATACGATTGAACAAACAATATAAAACCACATCATGCCAACAAAAAAACAACCATTGACCTTGCTGCATTTCCCGGAACAGGCCAAACAGGCGCAGGAGCTGGCCGAGGCCCTGTCCATTCCCTGTATGGAAATCATCCTGCACCACTTTCCGGACCAGGAATCCATGATCACGCTTCCCGACATGCAGGCCGGGGCCATTATTATTTATCTCAGTCTCGACCACCCCAACCAGAAGTTGATCGAACTGATGCTCGCCTGTGAAACATTGCGCGATTCAGGTAATACCCCGATCATCCTGGTTGCGCCCTACCTGTGCTACATGCGCCAGGATATTGCCTTCCGTAAAGGTGATGCAGTCAGCCAGAAAATTATCGGCAGATTCCTGTCTACATTGTCAGACTGCATCATCACGGTAGACCCCCATCTGCATCGAATTTCCGAACTGACCGAGGCCATACCGTCAAAACATGCCCTGGCGGTATCGAGTGCCAGACTGCAGGCAGATTTTCTCAGGCAACAAATCCCCGATGCTATCCTGGCAGGCCCCGATGAGGAATCGGAGCAATGGGTCAGCAAACTGGCAAAATATACCGGGCTGGAGTATTTCATTGCACACAAGGAACGCTACGGTGACCGGAATGTGAAGGTCAATTTACCTGCAACAGATGTACGCGGCCGGCATATCGTTATCGTTGATGATATTGCCAGCTCGGGCCACACGATGGCCACCTGTGCACGGGCACTTGCACAGCAAGGCGCCGGCAACATAAGTGCCATGGTCACACATGCACTATACGATAATGATACCGCCGGATTACTTGAACAGGCAGGCATACAACAGGTCTGGAGTACCAATTCAGTCAAACATCCCAGCAACCGGATATCGTTAACACCCCTGCTGGCCGAGACATTGAAAAAACTGGATCTGTAAAATGCCTGCCCCTGCTTCACCCGGATCCTTTATTACTTTATTATTTATCCTGCTTTTTCTGTTTGTAATTTCAACGACAATCATTGCCCCGCTTCTTGATGTGAAACATACTGACCGATTGCCTTATATCGGTGGTACACTGGGTGTGTTTTTTGGTACCAATCTGATGCGATTAAACAATATTCGTCACTGACATGAGCCAGACAACTCAAGATAAAAATATTCTGATTACAGGCTGCTCCAGTGGCATTGGTCTGTGTGTCGCCAAAGGCTTGCAGTCACGGGGTTACCGTGTCCTTGCCACCGCTCGCAAACAAAAGGATGTTGACACACTGAACAGCCAGGGACTGGAAAGCCTGCAACTCGACCTGGATGATTCTGAATCAATTATTGCTGCATTCAACGAGGCCATGTCACGAACGGGCGGCAGGTTATTCGGCTTGTTTAACAATGGCGCCTACGCTCAGCCCGGTGCCGTTGAGGACTTGTCGCGCGATACCCTGCGCAAGCAATTTGAAACAAACTTGTTTGGCTGGCTGGAATTAACCAATCTGGTTATCCCGGTCATGCGCAAGCAGGGATATGGACGTATTATCCAGAACAGCTCCATACTCGGCATGATCCCGCTTAAATTCCGGGGTGCCTATGTCGCATCAAAATTCGCTGTAGAAGGACTGTACAGTAACCTGCGCATCGAGCTGGCCGACACGCCCATATATGTGTGCCTGATTGAGCCCGGGCCAATTGTCAGCAGGATTCGACAAAATTCACTCATCGCCTTCGAAAAAAATATTGATACGGAAAGAAGTGTACATAAAGAACAATACCGGGGGACCCTTAGCCGCCTGCAGCATGAAGGCCCGGTATTAAAATCGACATTATCTCCTGAGGCCGTACTGAAAAGAGTCATTCATGCGCTTGAAAGTCGCAAACCGAAAATTCACTACTATGTCACCACACCGACCTACGTAATCGGTTTTTTAAGAAGGGTATTACCCCATCGGATGCTCGACAGACTATTGATTGGAGGCTCGAAAAAAGGTAAACAATAGTGTGAATATATTTATAAATCAGGCTCTTCTGACAAATCTGTGGGTTACCCCCCCAACAAAATAATAATGCATCCAGATTGGATAGGAAGAATATAGATTGTGGGAAACTATAAAT
>DRJK01000039.1 GCA_011052215.1 Gammaproteobacteria bacterium | reverse complement strand
TCCATGTTGACAATGGCCTGATTTCCTCTGCATGGAGCCCCCAGTATTTTTTACATATCAACCCGATATTTTCATCTGGATCACATTCAGGGAGGCTCCATAAACCACCCCAGATACCGGTTGGTGGTCGCTTCTCCAGCAGGATGCGGTTGCCTTTTTTTATAACCAGCATCGCCGTATCACGTTGTGGTAATTTTTGTCTGGCCCCGGGAGTGGGCAGCAGGTCTACCAGCCCTTGTTGCAAAGCCAGACAATCCTGCAAAACAGGACATCGGTCACAACCCGGTTTGCTGCGGGTACAGATTGCCGTACCCAGATCCATCATGGCCTGGTTGTAATCTGCCACCCTTTCCTGTGGCGTCAATACTGCTGAAATACTCCAAAGGTTGTCGATAATTTTTTTATCCCCAACCCGGCCTTCCACGGCCTGATGCCTGGCAAGCACGCGCTTCACATTACCATCCAGTATCGGATGATGTTCACCGCGTGACAGGGAAAGAACCGCACCGGCCGTTGAGCGCCCTACTCCCGGCAGACCCATGACCTGCTCCAGTGACTTTGGAAAACGCCCGCTGAACTGGGAACACACCTGAATGGCCGCCTTGTGCAGGTTGCGTGCACGTGCATAATAACCCAGCCCTTGCCAATGTTGCATGACTTCATCCAGGTCTGCTTCCGCCAATTGCCGGGTATTGGGGAAACGTTTCATGAAGCGCAGGTAATAAGGTATGACGGTATTCACCTGTGTCTGTTGCAACATGATTTCAGCTATCCAGACACGATAGGGCGTCCTGTTTTTCTGCCACGGCAGGTTCTTTCGCCCATGCAGATCAAACCATTCCAGAATTCGAGTACTGAATAATTGTTTTTCGGTTCGAGACACTTTGATTGAGTATTGAAAAGGGAGCAACAGTATAACCCGGACGTTAAGTCAAGACAGAGGGAATATCACCGATATGCCGGTTTTTTATTTCCCCCTTTTCAGGTATCCGGATAATGTCCGATGGTTTTTGATGCCCCCCGCCCCTCCAGAAGGAAGGGGGAGCAGGACTTCCGGCTGATTCTAGAACAGGCCCTTGAACCTGTCCCGGAGCTTTTCCTCGAGCTTCTTTTTCAGTTTCTTCCTGAATTTTTTCTTGACTTCCTGCTTGACAATATCCTCAAGCTCGACCTTGTAGGAAAGTCTTTTGAATGGGCCGGAAATGCGTACCGGGATCGTGACACCCTTCAGTTTGGCCAGCGGGTCACCACCCTGACCTTCCAGGCTACCCACCACCTTTGACTTGACCAGGTAGTTCATACTTTCCCTGACCAGATCAATCCTGCCGGCACCCTGCACCCTTAATAATGGAGTCTGAACATCAAGATCACGATTATCAATAACACCGTTGCGCACAACTGCCGTGCCCTTCATTGAGGTAAAATCTGTTTGCAGCGCTTCATCGGGTGGTGGTGGCAACCCCTTCAGCCGGGTATAGGCCTGGCGTATTTTCAGGGGAATATTGACCCCTTTGATTGACCCATCCAGAAAGGCGAAGCCGGCATTACCATTCAGATTACTTTTTATAACACGCAATGAATTGCCTCTGCTGGTCAGTCTGGCATTCAGATTGGCCGTGCCCTCTATCCAGTCCATATCCATTATGTCCTTGAATAATGGTGAGGCCTGTATCCCGCTCAGGCGTTCATTCATGGAAATGGCCATCGTGCCGGTTCTGACGTCCAGGCTAATATCACCTTGATAACCACCTCCATACATTTTTGCACTGGCAGGGTAAACACGTATCAAGCCATTGCGGGCATTTAATGTTACCTTGACGTCTTCGGAGCGCAGCCCGGTCGCCTTGAGTTTACCAACGAATACCGAGCCGTCGATATCAAGTGCCCTTAGCATCCTGAAGGGTAATTCAATCTGGTCACTGCTGCCGCTTTTTTCACTGCCCTGTTTTTCGGGCTGTTTGTCTGCTGGTGGCAAGTAACGATCTGCATCGAGTTGGTCGATATCAAACTTGTATCTTATTGCCAGCCTGCTGAAGTTGCTAACAGACAGACTGCCTTTTACTGTGGTGTCATCCAGTCGTATCATTAATTTTGAAATATTCATTCTGGCTGGTGTGGCACTCAACACCATTTCAAGCTGCGCCTTGCCAAAGACAGTCGGATCACTGGTTTTGGGTATGGCGATGTTGAATGACCTGAATAATTCCCTCGGTACAAATACAGCGCTCTTAAGCTCGGCATGAATAACCGGTGTTGTCAGCATTTTACTGACACGGACACGGCCATTTATAAGCAGATCACCAAAGCTGATTTTCATGCCGGAAAAACTGCTTGTCTGTTTTTCCAGATCGGCACTCAGCCTCCCTTCCAGACTGAACGGCCAGGCCTTCTTTGCCTTTTGATCCACGAGTTCAAAGTCAAGATTCAGGTCAACCGGTTTTCCGGGCTGCAGAGAGCCCGTCTTGAGGTTTAACTTGTCAATCACGTAATAGGTCGCAGATTGTTCATCGCGCCAGGAAAGACGTGCATCCATAATCTGGATTCCGGTGATGCTAATTGACTTCAGGCGGCCTTCCTTCTGCCGGTCTGTTGCCCCCTCTGGCACTGTTTTGCCAACCTTCCGGCCTTCCCCCAGGTCGGCCCAGTTGCTTCTGCCCTTTTTATTCTTTACAAGATTCAGTTTTACGCCATCCAGAATAATGGTATCCATTTCAAGCTTGTCAGAAAACAGTGAGGCTATTTTTACCTTGATATTGATTTTATTGAAATGTGCAAAGGGTTCCCTGCCAAAACCCCTTGCATTGCTCATTGTTGTCTCCCCGATCGTCAGGCCGACCCAGGGAAAGAGGGAAAGTGACAGGTCCCCTTTTATATCAAGTTCACGGCCGGTTTTATTTTTTACCAGCTCGCTTATCTCGCCTCTGTATTCATTGGGATCAACAAAAAAACTGATTGAAACTATGGCTAACACCAGTATGACAAAAATAAACGCGAACATAATTCCCAGATATTTAAATAGTTTTTTCATATTATGCAGACTGGCCTTTTTTCTGTTGCAAAATAACCTGATAATTTCTGATGATTAGTAAGTGCCTGATTAGACAATAATCACATTGAATGACTAAACAATAGCACCCCTTCTGTTTCAATCAACTGGTAAAATAATTAATACCAGCCATAATTATCAGTAAGGGATAGAGAATTTCTATCCGCTTCACATCGCTGACTTTGTTTCAGCCGTTAATATAAAGAACAGGGCTAATTGTTGTTTATTAATGAAAACTCTCTACCTGCAATGAGCTATATACCCGTACATCTTGATGATATTTCATCAGTTTTGTTAACAACATTAATACACCAGGCTTGATAGTCCCTTTCTAGAAACAGACAGCAGTTATCTGACATGTCTAACTTGCATTAAGGAGGATGATTCATATGAATCAATACTGTGTCGTAGTCGCAAATGGAACCAAGGCTCGTTTTTTTACACTCGAAGATGTCGAATTCCCCGAAATCCAATCTGGCCCCAACCTCATAAAGAAAAAAGACCTCACCAATCAGGAACTGGAATTACACAAGGAAGGACTCTGGACAGAATCAAAAAGTGGTGGTAACCGCGCCCACGGCGGGCAGTCTCACGGCTATGATGACCACCGCTCGCAGCACGGCGACGAGGCCGAGAAACGCTTTGCCCATACTATTGCAGATGAATGCAAAAGATTCAGCCTTAGCAACAACACCCGAAAGGTCGTCCTGGTTTCCCAACAGCGTATGCTGGGCCACCTGAGATCGGCCTTGAATAACGGCATGCAGGGTGTCCACACCCGGGAACTGGCAAAAGACCTGAGTAAAATGAATGCACAGGATATCCAGCTGCACCTTGCCAGGGAGAACCTGATACCGGAAAGACGTGCCCCCGGCTTTAATTCCTGAGCAGGCCGGGTCCATCCGGGAAAATGCCCCGTTATGGGGCATTTTTTATTAATAATCAAAAAGTTAAACGTGATAAAAAATACTTTTAATATATCATTGACTACCAGGATGATTTTATAGTAGACTAAATTACTCAGGTATTTAATCTATTTTAAACAGAGGTGGCACGATGGAATTGAATATTGATGGTGAAGGCTATCTGGTTGATCGCGGTGACTGGAGTGAAGAGGTCGCCCGTGAACTGGCAATTCGCGATGGCATGGAAATCACCCCGCAGATCCAGGAGTTCATCAACGAAGCCCGCAGGATGTTCGATGAGAATGGTGTCGTACCACCGATCCGCAAATTTTCCAAGGCAATGAAGGTGTCGACAAAGGATTTGTATGATGTTTTTCAAAAAGGCCCGATGAAACTTGTCTGCAAATGGGGTGGCCTGCCAAAGCCAACCGGTTGCGTGTAATCCAGCCTTTCTTCTCCTGCGGTTTATAATTCGGAGTCAGAAAACGCACTCCAGGTCGCTGTGCCCGGCCTTACCCCGAACCGCCAGCATGTCAAAAAAATCAGGAATCATGTAATATTCGTGTGGTCATCATTCCTGAAAGCAGTCATATCAATGCGTATTTCCGAACATTACTCCGCTAACCGGCCCATCGTCATCTGGCTGCTGGGTGTCTGTATTCTTATCTTCGGCATGGTCGTACTGGGCGGGGTGACCCGGCTGACAAATTCCGGGCTCTCCATGGTTGAATGGGAACCCTTGATGGGAATTGTCCCTCCCCTCAATGAGCACGAATGGCAGGATACCTTCAGTAAATACCGGCAATCACCTGAATATCAAAAAATAAATACTGGTATGAGCCTTGCCGAGTTTAAAAATATTTTTTATTTCGAGTATGCACACCGGCTGCTGGGACGAACCATAGGCTTTGCTTTTTTATTACCCTTCATCTACTTCCTGATACGCAGGCGGATTGATCGTCCGCTGATAGCAAAAATGATTATCATCTTTGTACTGGGCGGCCTCCAGGGTGTGCTGGGGTGGTTTATGGTTAAAAGTGGCCTCGTCAATAACCCGCATGTAAGCCAATACCGCCTCACCGCCCACCTCAGCACAGCCATTTTGATCTATGCCTATATCCTGTGGGTTGCCATGGGTCTGTGCTGGAACAACACCTGTAACACTACCTGCGAGAGTTTTGACAAACTCCGCCAATATGGAATTGTGGTGACGGTACTGATACTGATCATGATTCTATCGGGGGGATTTGTTGCAGGAACCAGGGCCGGCATGCTCTACAATACCTTCCCGCTGATGGGCGACCGGTTTATTCCTGATGGCCTGTTTTCACTCAGTCCATTTTACCTGAACTTTTTTGAAAACCAGACAACAATACAGTTTGACCACCGCATGATTGCCTATACCCTGTTTGTTGTGATACCGGTGTTCTGGTTAAAGATACAGAAAAGCCGGCTACAGAAAAGGACCAAACTCATTGCCCACCTGCTGCTGTTCATGCTGGGCATACAGGCCAGCCTGGGAATATCCACCCTGCTGTTCGTTGTACCGGTTCCGCTGGCGGCGTCCCACCAGGCGGGGGCCCTGGTGCTGTTGAGCCTGGCTTTATTATTGAACCACGAACTCAGAAAAAGCCCTGATATCTATAGGAACTTGACCTGAATCAAGCAGTCATGGATGATCAGGCATTATCATTGTCGCTTATAAGGCCCTGTAAGGATGACCTGAATGGAAAAAGAACAGACGCAGCGAGTACTGACCGACCCGTTTGGACGGCGAATCGAGTACGTGCGCCTGTCTGTCACCGACCAGTGTGATCTGCGTTGTTTTTACTGCATGCCCAAGGGTTTCAATGATTATCAGGAGCCGGGAAACTGGCTCACTTTCGACGAAATCGAGCGCGTCATGCGGGCCTTTTCAGAACTTGGCACCCGCAGGGTACGCATCACCGGTGGCGAGCCCCTCATTCGAAAAAACCTGCCACGGCTGGCATCGCAATTACACCGGATACCCGGCATCAGTGACCTGTCATTATCAACCAATGCGACACGTTTAAACAGACAGTCTCAGGCCCTGAAAGACGCGGGTATCTCCCGTATGAATGTCAGCCTGGATACATTGAACCCGGAGCGATTCAAAGACATTACCGGCGGCAAGCTTGAGAAGGTATTGTCCGGGCTCATGGCCGCAAAGGAAGCCGGATTCAAGCCGGTCAAGATAAACATGGTTCTTATGCGCGGTATCAATGATGATGAAATCGAGGGCATGGTCGAGTTCTGCATCGAACATGACTTCACGCTGCGTTTTATCGAAACCATGCCCATGGGCAACACCGGGCGTTCGGCAAGTAAACAATATATCGACCTGGGGCAAGTCAGGAAACGACTGGAAAAATCCTACAGTTTGATCGACAGTACCATGCCCGGCGGCGGCCCGGCCCGCTATGTAAAAATAGGTGGAACCGATCTGCGCATCGGGTTCATTACACCTATCTCGCAACACTTCTGCGAAACCTGCAACCGGGTCAGACTGTCGGCCGAGGGCACACTGTATATGTGTCTGGGCCAGTCACACAGTTATCAGTTACGCCCACTGCTCAGAAACGGTGCCACCGATGAAGAGTTGAAGGAGGCCATCTGTCAGGCGATTGCGATGAAACCCGAAAGGCATGAATTCATTGAAAAACCACAACAGAGTATACGCTTCATGTCTGTCACAGGTGGATAACCCTTCTGCCAGAGGCCTGTACTGAAGCCCTCAGGCAAATAACATCCGCATACCGATTACCAGCAACAGCAGTGCAAAGACCTTCCTTAATACATTAACCGGTAACAGATGTGCCAACCTTGCGCCAATCGGGGCAAAGACCAGGCTTGATGCTGATATCGCAACAAAAGCCGGCCAATACACATAGCCGATACTTTTATCCGGTAGGCCCGGCTCACCCCACCCCAGTATCACAAATGTAATCGCAGCTGACAGGGCAATCGGGAAACCACACACTGCCGATGTTGCAACCGCCTTGCGAATGCCTGCATGGCACCATGTCAGAAATGGAACCGTCAGCGTGCCACCGCCAATACCGATAATGGCCGACACCGAACCAATAACCATGCCAGCCAGACTCATTCCAGGGCCACCTGGCAATTCCCTGCTGGCGGCTGGTCGTAATGAAAAAGCCATTTGTGCAGCGACAATAATTTCAAACGTTGCAAAAATATTTTTCAGTGACTCTGTCGGCAGATAATCAGCGATCAACGCACCCACGACCGCGCCCAGCAAAATACCGGGGGTCAGCCCGCGCACACCAGCCCATATAACAGCTCCGTGACGATGATGGCTATAACCGGACGCAATGGATGTTATAACAATGGTTGCCAGTGATGTGGCGATCGCCATGTGCATAATGACAGACGGGGCAAAAGCCAGCTTCAAAAAGATACCCACCAGCACCGGGACAATTATCAGCCCGCCACCCACGCCCAGCAACCCTGCAAGCAGGCCTGCTACCATACCCAGCAGAAGATATGTTGC
>DRJK01000038.1 GCA_011052215.1 Gammaproteobacteria bacterium | reverse complement strand
TGAACGCAAATAATCATTATCAATATTTGCGAGTATTTGCGGCTATCTCTTTGCTCCCCTTAACGGCAGTGCCTCTTTGTGTCTCACCGCCTCAGGCGGTGGTTCACCTGATTTTAATTAACGGGACAATAATGAAATTATACATCGCTTTTTACACTGGAATGATGGCGCTGGTCACCTGTTGACGGAAGCTCTTCTTCGGATGTCACCACTGGCAGCCGGATCGTAATCATTGCCCCCTGGTCTGGCTGGTTCCCGGCCGACACCATACCACCGTGTTCTTCGACGATTTTTTTTACAATCGCAAGACCCAGGCCCGTCCCTTTGAGCTTGGTGGTAATATAGGGTTCAAAATACTGCCCCAATGTCTCTTCAGGAAAACCATGCCCGTAATCGCGTATACAAAGCTCGACAAACCGGCAGCCTGATTCGTCCATGCACCGTGTTGTGATATCAATCTCCTTTTTCTCACTGCCCTCCATGGCCTCCAGTGCATTCTTTATTAAATTATGCAATAACTGCCGCAGGCGAGCAGCATCACCCTGGATAACAGGGATCCGCCTGTCCAGCACCCTTTGCAACCTCAGCTCCGGCATTTTATACATATCAGATACTTCGTAAATCAGCTTGTTCAAATCAAGCCGCTCAAGCTGTACCTGCGGTGCACGGGCATAATCGGCAAAGGCATTAACCATTTCCTTCATCACCTCTACCTGCTGGACGATGGTTTCGGTGGACCGTTGCAGGATCCTGGCGTCTTCTTTGTTCATGGTTTTCATGAACTTGTGCCGCAAGCGTTCTGCCGAAAGCTGGATCGGTGTCAACGGGTTCTTTATTTCATGGGCAAGGCGTCGCGCAACCTCGCCCCAGGCGGCATCGCGCTGCGCCTGGATCAGCGTAGTAATATCATCAAAAACGATAACATGATCCCCGCTGACAATATGTTCGTCGATCAATGTTGCGCCACGGCACATCAATACTTTTCTTCCCTCCCTGGAAAAAATTATAATCTCCTCCTGCCAGCGGTCAGGACGCTCTACCAGGGTTTTGAGACTTTCAGCAAAGCGCTTCAGCGGGGCTGCCGCCTGGCTGATATCCTCAAGGGGACGGTCAATGTATTCACGAAAATCGATACCCAGTATTTTTCCTGCCAACGGGTTAACCGTTCGGATAATAAGCTTGTTATCCAGCGTCATCACGCCGGAAGAAAGATTACCAAGAACGGCTTCAAGGTAGGCGCGTTGTGCCTCGACCAGCTGCTGACTTTGTTGTGCCTGTGAGCTGGCCTGGGCAATCTTGGCAATCATGTCATTGAATGACTGCACCAGAAACCCCAGTTCATTCTGGCCGGCCGCCGGCAGACGCTTGTCATAATCCCCGTCGGCAACTGCCTGTGTCCCTTCGGCAAGATCTCTCACCGGGGCCATCAGTCTTTGCGCTGCAAAAAACGCCACCCACACAGCGGCAAACAGGCTAAGCAGCAACACCAGTGACAATGTCAGCAGAAAGCTGTTCTTTAACTGCCCACGCAGGTAGTTCAGTTTTTTGTAAACATTATAATAGGACTGGACCCTGTCGGCGAGTGTATTCAGGCGCTGGTCAATCGGAAACAAGGCCTGAAGTATGCGCAGTTCGGTATCACCACCCCTTCCGGCCGGGATGGGAAAAACCAGTCTGACATGAATCCCGGAACCCTTGATCGGCTCCAGGCCAACGTAGTGATTACCCTGCCTGACCTGTCTCAACACATCTTCGTCGGTACGGTGTGGTACTACCTTGGCAGGGTCGGCACTACTGAATGCAATGATGCGATTGTTTTTACCCAGCATACTGAGTTCGACTGCGCCGGTGCCAATAAGCATGTCGCTCAGCACCAGGCCGGCATTGGATTCTGTGACATCAACCAGTTTCCCGACAATACCCGACACCTGTTTGACCAGTTCACGTTGGCGCAGGTCCAGTGAAACCTGGCTCAGCTTGAGTGCATCTTCAAGGGATTTCTCAACACGTACATCAAACCAGCTATCAACACCCCGTTGCAGAAATTGTAATGAAAAGTAATAAACAACCGTTACCGGTATAACAGAAAGCACAACGAACACCACCACCAGCCGGACTGTCAGGCGTGAACCGGCAACCCCTGCACGATATTGCCTGACCAGTTTGAACAAACTGGCGCCTATCAGCGCAACAAGAACCAGCAGACCCCCCAGGTTGATTAGCAAGATCCAGCCGTACATATTACTGAACCGGGCAGTATTTTCGGTAGCGTTACTCAGGATATAAAATGAAATCAGTAATAAAACCAGCAGACCCAATACCGGAGCAAAGGCGCTGGTCCACTTTCTGTCTACTCGAGGTCCCATACAAACCACTCGCTTGAAAGCCGCCAGTCAGAACTGATGTAGGCCCATGGACGCATGGGCACAGGCAGCTCATTGATAATGAGTGACACCCTTAATCGTGCAAAAACTTTTTCTGTGCCACCCTTATCCAGTATTTCTTTTTTCAGGAAAGGGACGTCATTGATTCGGCCCATTGTCAGCAAGGCCGTTTTCATATTGCTGTAGTTGTTCTGCAAACCGCTACTTGCGTTGGTGACAATATACTGCTGGGTCAAGGCATGATAGGCAATCTGGTAGGTCTGGCTGAATTTATAAATGCTTTCGTCCCACATCCATTTTCTTGGTTTGAATATTTCAACCTCCATTTCGAAGGTCAGTGGTACGCCACTCTCAAGCGCCTCGATGGCGGCCTTGCTGAGGCCGTATTCAAGCTGTGCATCCAGCATGTAGGTGTCACCCCGAAGCTGTGTCGAAGCAGAATAAACATGCAGGCCGTCACGGGACGACGCCAGACTGGCACAAGGTATGCAAAGGCTGCCCAGTAGCGGCAGCGTGACTGCAATCCTTCTAAACCGGCATATGCAATTGAGAATAATCATTTTTATATTTTTTTTGCAGGCAGGCATAAAAGAATCCATCCATCTCATCTGCGCCAGATAATACCTGTCTGCCGCAACTTCCCTGACTACCCCAGCCTGCCTCAATCCTCTGTTCCGCTGCATCGGTCTGCCTGGCAATGAACGACCTTACCTGTTGTTCATTTTCCTGCTTCAGAACCGAGCATGTAGAGTATACAAGCATACCCCCTGGGGCCAGCAAGGGCCAGATGGCATTGAGGATAAATGCCTGCCTTTCAGACAGGTTGGCAATATCTTCCGGTGTACGCAGCAATTTGATGTCCGGGTGACGGCGGATCACACCGGTGCCTGAGCAGGGCACGTCCAGCAGGATACGGTCAAACTGTCGGCCGTCCCACCAGGCATCCGGCTTCGATGCATCACCCGCAACGAGGCTGGCGACCTGTTTCAGGCGATCCAGGTTCTCCTGCACCCTGGTCAGCCGGTCTGCATCGACATCCAGCGCGACGACTTCAGCCAGATCCGGACAGTGCTCGAGAATATGCATGGTTTTACCCCCCGGTGCGGCACACGCATCCAGCACACGCATTCCCGGCTCAAGCCCCATCAAGGGCGCAGCCAGTTGCGCCGAGGCATCCTGCACCGACACCCGCCCCTGCAGGAAACCGGGTAAATCCTGCACGCTGACGGCGTGCTCAAGCACCAGTGCAGACGATGCAAACGGGTGTCTGTGGGCATGGATGCCCTCTTTCGCCAGTTCATGCCGGTATTGTTCCGCATTCGTATGCTGTTCATTAATACGCAATGTCATGGGGGGACGCCGGTTATTGGCATCGAGTACCTGTATATAGTCATCAGGCCAGTCCTGCTCCAACATCTCGATCAGCCATTCGGGATGGGCAAATTCGGCCTCACGATCATCCTGCCAGTGTCCGGTCAACTCATCTGCATTCCGCTGATAGCTTCGCAATATGGCATTCACCAGGCCCTTCGCCCATGGCTTGTTCATCAATAACACCGCATCGACGGTTTCCTTGACGATGGCATGTGGCGGGGTATTCATGAATTCCAGCTGATAGAGACCGACCATAATCAGACAAAAAATATCCTGGTCACGTTCCTTCATCGGTCTTTCAAGAAGCCGTGAAAGAACAGCATCCAGCCGGTAAAACCAGCGCAGGGTGCCGTAACAGATCTCCTGCAACAAGGCACTGTCCGACTGGCTGTAGCGCTGTTGTTGTGCCAGGACACTGGATAGTGACTGGCCTCTCACCACCACTTGCAGGATGACATGGGCCGCAATAAAGCGTACCGGTTTGTTCTTTTTCCCGGGCATGGTGGTCAGGACAGGGTGTCGTCTTCAATCGAATGCGCATTGCAAAAGGCCTGTGCAGACATCGGCTTGCCTCCGGGTAGCTGTATCAACGTCAGCCTGAGAATGCCGTCACCGGTCATAACATCGATACCCTGCCTGCCGGCCCGGATAACGTCACCCGGCTTTTTATCACTGTCACCGTCCAGGCACACCGATTCCCAGACCCTGATCACCCGGTCTTTCCAGCGTGTCTGTGCGACCGGCCACGGATTAAAGGCATGCACCTGCCGGTCAAGCTCGCGGGCACTTTTGCCCCAGTCCAGGCTGGCCTCGGCCTTATCCAGTTTGGCAGCATAACAGGCCTTGTCATTGTCCTGCCTGACGGCTTGCAGTGTTCCCGTTTCAAGCCGGTCGATAACCTCGATAATGCCCCGGGCACCGAGACCTGCCAGACGATCATGCAGGACCCCGGCCGATTCACCCGGGTGGATATCACATTCAAGCTTCAGCAGCATGTCGCCGGTATCCAGCCCCTTATCCATCTGCATAATGGTGATCCCGCTGGTCTTGTCGCCTGCCAGGATGGCACGCTGTACAGGCGCTGCACCGCGCCAGCGGGGCAGCAGTGAGGCATGGATATTGAGGCATCCAAACCTCGGGATTTCCAGAATTTCCTCAGGTAAAATAAGGCCATAGGCCACAACCACCATCGTATCGGGGCTCAGTCGGGCCAGTTCCTGGCGAACCGACTGTTCCTTCAGGCTCTCTGGCTGATAAACGGGGATACCGTGATCGAGTGCGCATTGCTTGACCGGAGAGACCTTGACCTTCCTGCCCCGGCCGGCCTGGCGATCAGGCCGGGTATAAACTGCGATAATATCGTGGCGGGAATCGATCAGGGAACGAAGTGCATAAACGGAGAAATCCGGCGTGCCTGCAAAAATGATTTTCAACTAAAATAGTCCATGTCAGGGGGGTTAAACCTGGATTATAGCGTCATTTTTGCGCTTTTTTCTGCTTTTTTCCTGATTCTCCCCTGTTTAAGCCGGGACAGGTAATCAACAAACAGCCTGCCTTTCAGGTGGTCCATTTCATGCTGGATGCAAACCGCCAGCAGGCCATCGACCTGCATTTCAAACGGTTTGCCATCACGCCCCCGGGCCCTGATTTCCACGCTTTCCGCCCGCTGAACCGTTTCGTACACCCCGGGTACAGACAAACAGCCCTCTTCATGTTCGTCCTGACCATCCGATTTCAGGATCATCGGGTTAATCAGGCATAAAGGCTGGTCCCTGTCTTCCGATATATCGATAACAATGACCTGTTTGTGCACATCGACCTGGGTGGCCGCAAGACCTATTCCAGGGGCTGCATACATCGTCTCGAACATATCATCGACCAGCCTGCGGGTGGCATCATCGACGATTTCGACCTGTTCGGCCTCGGTACGCAGGCGGGGGTCGGGGTAATGGAGAATATCCAGTTTTGCCATACAGGTTACAAAATGAAAAATATTAGTGTAAAAATGTAGATAGTTCAGCTAATCTTATGATGATACAGGAATATACTTGTAATTCCATCCTATGAGAGATGGGGTTTTTCCGCTAAACTCTACAGATCTGCGCTGCCGACTAACAGCTTAAGGGATTTATATGTATAAGAAGAAGATTCTAGGACTAATATTCTCATTTCTGGTTTGTGGTCTTGTTTATGCCGACGCCGTTAAACTGAATCCGGATCACCCGGACAAATACGTGGTGGTAAAAGGCGATACGCTCTGGGATATCAGTGGCAGGTTCCTGCAAGACGCATGGCAATGGCCCGAGATATGGCATATAAACTCGCAAATCGCCAACCCGCATCTGATTTACCCGGGCGACACAATCAATCTGGTCTATGTTGATGGCAAGCCACGGCTCGTAGTCAGCAGGGGCTCCAAAACCGTCAAGCTGACACCACAGGGACGGATTATCCCGCTCGACCAGGCCATCACCACCATACCGATTGACGCGATCAGGCAGTTCCTGAAGGAACCCCAGGTTGTCAGCAAGGATGTGCTCGACAAGGCCCCGTACGTTGTCGCAAACAAGGGTGGCCGGCTGATTGCGGCGTCACTGGACAGCATTTATGTGCGTGGCATCAAGGATGGCACTGTCCGGAAATACACCATTGTCCGTACCGGCAATGTTTACAAAGACCCGGTCACCAAAAAGGTTCTGGGTTATGAGGCGCTGTTTATCGGCAATGCCAAACTGTACCGCACCGGTGACCCGTCAACCCTGAAGGTGCTGAGGACCAGTCGCGAAATCAGGATCGGGGATCGGCTGTTACCCAGCAACGAAAAAAGCTTTGATGCCAACTTTATCCCGAGGCCTCCGTCAGGTGATATCAACGGACAGATTCTGGCTGTACTTGATGGCGTTACCAATATAGGCAGCAACCAGGTTATTGTCATCAACAAGGGCGCACGTGAAGGCCTGAAACCTGGCAACGTACTCGACGTCTACCAGAAAGGCCAGACCATCCCGGACCGGGTTACCAAAGACCACAACGACACCGTCACCCTGCCGGATGAAAAGGCGGGCACGGTAATGGTATTCAGGGTTTTTGACAAGATCAGCTATGCGCTGGTGGTAAAGGCCCGCCGCGATCTCAGGTTACTGGATTACATCAGAAACCCGTAATGGCTTCATTAAAACCCGCCACGCTCAACGGCGGACGGGTTTTCCGGGTCATGGAATGACTAGACAAAAGAGAGGGAACCTCTATGCCTGAACCTGCAAAACAGGGAATCCGTTTTTGGCTCGCCCTGCATCGTGTTCAGGGTGTCGGGCCTGCCACCTTCGCAAAACTGCTGGCACGATACGGATCACCGGAAACCGTGTTGCAATGCTCTCCGGCCGAGCTTGCCCACTGCGGGCTGAAGGATTTCAGCATTAAATCCATACGAAATCCGGACTGGCAAGGCGTCGACAGGGACCTGCAATGGTCATCGGGGGCAAATCATCACATTCTGACCTGGCATGAGCCGGGATACCCGGCCATGTTGCTGGAAAGTCCGGCACCCCCACCGCTACTCTATATAAATGGTAACGTGGACATCCTGTCACAACACCAGGTCGCGATGGTTGGCAGCCGCAACCCGACCCCGGCAGGGCGGGGCACTGCCATTGATTTCTCCCGACATCTCGCGGCAGCGGGCCTGGCCATCACCAGTGGGCTCGCCATTGGTATCGACAGCGCATGCCATCAGGGCGCACTGGATGCTGGCGGGCAGACTATCGCCGTGACAGGCACCGGCCCCGACCGGATATACCCGGGCAGAAACAAGAATCTGGCCTGTCGCATTGCTGAAACAGGGGCCATCGTTTCGGAATACCCGACAGGCACCTCACCCAGGCCCGAAAACTTCCCGCGCCGAAACCGGATTATCAGTGGGCTGGCCATGGGGACGCTGGTTGTGGAGGCTGCATCAAGAAGTGGTTCTCTGATTACTGCGCAACATGCGCTGGAGCAGGGGCGCGAGGTGTTTGCCATTCCCGGCTCAATTCACAACCCCTTGTCTCGCGGCTGCCACAAATTGATACGCCAGGGGGCAAAACTCGTGGAAACCGCCGATGATATTATCAGCGAACTCCATCCCCTGGCAGCCATATACAAAGATTCAACGCAAGTTACTAATAATAAAGAACTTAATACTGCAAACCTTGACCATGGCTCACTCCGGATACTCGAAGAAATGGGCTACTCACCCGTACCCATCGATGAAATCATCAGCAAAAGTGGTTTGACGGCAGAAGAAGTTTCCTCCATGATGCTGTTCCTAGAGCTGCAAGGTAGTGTAGCATCAAGTCCTGGCGGCTGTTTTATCCGGGTTAAATAACGAGGCTGACAATGAAAGAAAACGTCCTGGATGTATTGCTGTATTTGTTCCAGAACTTTATGGATGGCGACCTGGAGATTGACCCGGATCGTGACTTCCTTATCGACCGTCTGGTTGAGGCCGGATTTCAGAACTATGAAATTGACAAGGCCTTTGTATGGCTGGACGACCTTGCAACAAACCAGGAAAACCAGCAGAACACACTAAAAGGCAATACGTTCCGCCTGTTTACCGATGGTGAACTGGGAAAACTTGATGTCGAAAGCCGTGGTTTTCTGTTGTACCTGGAAAATATGGGTGTACTGACCACCGAGACCAGAGAACTGGTTATTGAGCGTGTCATGGCACTGGATTCCTATGAGATGGATATCGAGCGAGTGAAGTGGGTCATCCTGATGGTGCTGTTCAATCAGCCGGAACAGGATATGAATTTTGAGTGGATTGAAAATATGGTTTTTGACAGCTCACTGGAACATTTACACTAGAAACCAACGTAGGTATAGAAAAAACTACGATGAGTAAAAATCTGGTCATTGTTGAATCACCGGCCAAAGCCAAAACTATCAACAAATACCTCGGCAAGGATTATTATGTCCTGGCTTCATATGGTCACGTCCGCGACCTGATCCCGAAGGAAGGGGCCGTCGATCCGGATAATGACTTTGCGATGAAATATCATCTCATCGAAAAAAACCAGAGGCATGTTGATGCCATTACCAAGGCCCTCAAAAAAGCCGATACCCTTTATCTGGCGACAGACCCTGACCGCGAGGGTGAGGCCATCTCCTGGCATCTGTACGAACTACTCAAGGACAAAAACCTGCTCAAGGGAAAAGAGACGCATCGCGTTATTTTTCACGAAATTACCAAACGCGCCATACAGGACGCCATGCAGCATCCGCGTGATCTGTCCATCGATATGATCAACGCACAACAGGCCCGGCGTGCCCTGGACTACCTGGTCGGTTTTAACTTATCCCCGTTGTTATGGAAAAAAATCCGGCGTGGCCTGTCGGCGGGCCGCGTACAGAGCCCGGCACTCCGGCTTATCGTTGAGCGGGAACTGGATATCGAAAAATTCAAGGCCAGGGAATACTGGACCATCGAGGCCGATGTCAGCAGCAAGGGCCATAATTTTTCCAGCCGGCTGACATACCTGGATAATAAAAAACTGGCCCAGTTTGATATCAACAATACCGATCTCGCCCAACAGGCAGAAGAGGCTGTCCTGAAGGCAGCCGAAGGCAAACTGACAATCAAAAAGGTCGAGAAAAAGAAGCGCAGGCGCAACCCGACCGCACCTTTTATTACATCGACCCTGCAACAGGAAGCGGCTCGCAAGCTTGGCTTCACCGCACAACGAACCATGCGGACAGCCCAGCAACTGTACGAAGGTATCGATATCGGCGGCTCCACTGCAGGTTTGATTACCTACATGCGTACCGACTCGGTTAACCTGGCGCAGGAGGCACTGGATGAAATCCGCGAAGTCATCCGTGAGCGCTACGGCAGCGACAACCTGCCAAAGGAAGCGCAACAATACAAAACCAAATCCAAGAATGCCCAGGAGGCACATGAGGCGATACGCCCGACATCGGCACAACGTGTGCCGGAATCCATCAAGGAATTTCTCAGCAAGGATCAGCATAAACTCTACGACCTGATATGGAAACGTACCGTTGCCAGCCAGATGACCCATGCAACCATCGATACGGTTGCAGCCGACCTGGCCGCGGGTGATGAAAACATCTTCCGCGCCAATGGCTCAACCATTGTTCACCCGGGATTCATGGCTGTATACCAGGAAAGCCTGGACGACAGAAAAGAAAAGCCTGAATCGGACCAGCGCATGCTACCCGAGCTTCTGCAGGGGGAGCAGGTCGATTTGATCAAGCTCAGGCCGGAACAGCACTTTACTGAACCACCACCCCGCTTTACTGAAGCCAGCCTGGTCAAGTCACTTGAGGAATTTGGTATAGGCAGGCCCTCTACCTATGCGTCCATTATTTCGACACTGCAACACCGTGAATATGTCAGGCTTGATAAAAAACGATTCTTTCCGACCGATGTGGGCCGGGTGGTAAACAAGTTTCTGACAAATCATTTTACGCAATATGTGGACTACGATTTCACGGCCAGGCTGGAAGATGATCTGGACGCGATTTCGAGGGGTGAGAAAGAATGGGTCCCGATGATGAAAAAATTCTGGAAGCCATTCAGGAAACTGGTTGTCGACAAGGAAAAAAGCGTCAGCCGCGCCGAAGTGACCCAGGAGCCAATGGAAGAAAACTGTCCCAAATGTGGCAAGCAGCTTGCTGTTCGTCTGGGACGACGCGGCAGCTTTGTCGGCTGCTCCGGTTTCCCGGAGTGCGACTACACCCGCAATGTCGGTGATGATGCCGAGTCGGCCGAACCCGAAGTCATTGAAGGCCGCAAATGCCCGGAGTGCAGTTCTGATCTGATTATCCGACAAGGGCGTTATGGCAAATTCATCGGGTGCAGCAATTACCCTAACTGCAAACACATCGAGCCACTGGAAAAACCCCGTGACACCGACGTCCAATGCCCTGCCTGTAACCAGGGAAATATCCTGCAACGCAAATCACGCAACGGCAAGGTTTTCTTTTCATGCGAACGGTATCCCGACTGCAAATATGCCATATGGAATGAACCCAAGGCCGACCCGTGTCCGGATTGTAACTGGCCGATCACCATGATCAAGACCACCAAGAAACGCGGGACAGAACGTGTCTGTCCACAAAAAGAATGCAAGTTCTCGGAACCCTATGAGCTTGAGGAAACGGAAGAGGATTAACCAGAGAGATGCATCATGAGTAAAGTATTTGTGGCAATATTAATGGGTTCTGAATCAGATTTACCTGTCATTCAGTCCACCCTGGGTGTATTAAAATCACTCGGTGTCGATTACGAGGTCAGGATCACCTCGGCACACCGGACGCCGGACGCCACACACGCCTATGTCAAGGATGCCGACCAGCGGGGCTGTGCTGTATTTATCGCAGCGGCAGGTCTGGCCGCACATCTGGCCGGCACAGTAGCAGGATTGACCCTGAAGCCGGTCATTGGAATACCGCTTGATGCGGGCGGACTGGGTGGTATGGACTCGTTACTTTCTACGGTACAAATGCCGGGCGGCATCCCGGTCGCCTGTGTTGCAATCGGCAAGGCAGGGGCAAAGAATGCCGGCTATCTGGCGGCACAGATCATGGCAACGGCCGACAGTGATCTGGCAAAACGCATTGCAGACGAGCGAAAGGCCAATGCCGATACGGTGATGGCCAGGGATGCTGAACTGCAAAAGAGTTTGTCATAAGCCATTCACCGGCTGACTGTAGCATCCTGCTGCAAATCAGGAATGAAATAAAACCATGACCCCCTGGCAGCTCCGTCAAGCGATACGCATTATCCAGTCTGGCGGCATTATTGCCTACCCGACCGAGGCCGTATACGGCCTGGGCTGTGACCCGCTGAATTGGGGTGCAGTGGAAACGATTTACCTGCTGAAAAACCGTAATCCCGACAAGGGCCTGATCCTGATTGCCAGCAGTACAGCGCAGATTGAGCCCTACATCAATATAACGCCGGCGCAAAGACAGCAACTGGGCAAACGCCTGGCAAGGCCCGTCACCTGGGTTGTGCCGGCCAGCGTCCACTGCCCGCACTGGTTAACGGGCAACCAGACGGGGGTCGCCGTACGCATAACACGGCATCCAGCCGCCCGTGCCTTATGCCGGGCAGCAGGCCACCCCCTGGTATCAACCAGCGCCAACATCAGCCAGCGGAATGCGGCACGCACCGCACTGGATGTCAGGCGAATCTTCAGGTCGGATGTGGATAGAATCATCCACGGTGCTACCGGCCAACGTACCAACCCGTCTGAAATATGCGATATGACGTCGGGCAAAATATTACGTCCTGACTGACCAGCCTGTGTTATTGAAATTTATCATTGCTGGCCCATATATGTCCCGTTAACTTTATGAAGCACATAACAATGTGAGGACATGAAGCCGGCAAGCCCGATCAAGACCGTCTGCCGCACGGACGGCATGTTTTGCGTGTCTTGATCAGGCTTGCCGGTTTCATGTCCGGATTGCGGGTTGGCCCGAAACACACTTGCCGCTTACATTTCAGCCACATTCGTCATGGGTTAACGGCACAACGGTAAAAATTTATACCAAAGCAATCCAGAATATTAATGATTGATGATATACTGTGCACTCGACCCAAAGAACTGTGGAATCCAGGATTATGAAACCCGCCTTACTTGCCATCCTGTTTACGCTGGTAATCCCCGCTGTGTTCGCCGATACCGTCACCCTTGATAACGGCGATCACATCACGGGGTCCGTCGTCAGCAAGGAAACGGGGCAACTGCTATTCAAGACAACTTATGCAGGCATCATCAAGATCGACTGGGCCAGCATTGTTGAATTACAGACAGACAAACCGGTTCAGATTGTTCTTGTAAATGAGACGACACTGGAGCAGGCATTATTTTCTGCAAATAAAAAAGGCATTGCGGCCATCAAACCCGGGGATGCTGGCAAGCCGTTGATTATTGCCCTTGATCGCGTACGGTATATCAACCCGTCACCTGCCGTCAGTGGCAAAGGCACCAAGGTACATGGGCGTGCCAATGTTGGTATCGCCACCGCCAATGGTAATACCGACAGCAAATCGTATAATCTGGATGCAGAAGTGGTCGTACGCCGCTTTACCAATCGTATTACTGTTGGTGGCAGCCTGTTTAAAGCCAGTAGCAATAATATTGTTACCGAAGATAAAAATACCACTTACTTTAAATATGACTACTTCCTCGACAAGAAGAGATATATTTATGGTGACAGCTCATTTGCACACGACAAGTTCAAAGACCAGAAGCTAAAAAGTACGGTAGGTGTCGGCTATGGCCATCAGTTCATTGAATCCAGTAGACAAAATCTGTTTATTGAAGGCGGCATCAACTATGTCCGTGATGACCATTTCAACTCGGCAGACGAGAAATACACGGCTGGTCGCTGGGCGATCAGATATGATCAGAAATTTTTCAAAAACCGGATGCAATTTTTCCATACACATGAAGGTCTGCTTGATCTGGGCAATTCAGATAACCTGACCTTGATATCAAAAACCGGTTTTCGTTTTCCGCTTCTGTCTGGTATGAGTGCAACACTGCAACTCAATGTCGAATGGGACAAGAGCCCACCGGCAGGCACAAAAACAACCGACCGCAAGATGCTATTCAACGTAGGGTATAGCTGGTAGAAGACGTGAGGCAGCAGCAACATGACTGAATTACTCTATAAACGAAACTGGTTTAAATGGCTGGCAGTCCTGCTAATACTGTTTTTGCTGTTTATCAGTTTATTACCCCTTGCAGTGCGTTATGGCATTGAGTCATGGTATCGGCAACAGGGTGCGGATTCGGTTTCACTTGAAAATGTTGATATCAATCTGTTCACCGGAAAATTACGCCTGGCTAATCTCGAGGTCCGCCAGGGTGGCCATGAGACCCTGGCATTCAGCCATGTACTGGTACAGCTCGACTGGCTGCCCCTGTTTAAAAAACGCATCTTTATTCCAGCTCTGGAAGTCGATGGGCTGCGCCTGCTTGTAGAACAACGGGCCGGTAAACACCTGATCGTCGCAGGGCTGGGCATACCCGAATCAAGGCCCCTGAAAAATAAAGAAAAAAATGAACCCTGGGGGTTTGGCTTGCATGGTGTTGTTTTTCGTAACAGTAAAATCAATTTCACCACCCCCGAACAACAAACCGGCCTTGAGATTGATTCTTTCACTCTGGACAAGTTAAAAAGCTGGTCGCAGGATGACACCCTTATAAACTACAGTGGCAAGGTCAACAGTGCCCCGGTGACACTGACAGGTCTGCTGGACCTGTTCGATACCGAACCTGGTTTCGAAGGTAAACTGAAGATTAATGACTTTGACCTTTCACCCGTGGCCACGTATATAAAAGATTATGCACACAACATGGAAGGCCTGTTTTCTGTTGATACAAGCCTGTCGATCAGGCATAAGCCCGGGCAATGGACGCGATTCCGGGCCGATAGTGATGCCCAGGTACATAACCTTGTATTGGGCTTGCTAAAGCAGGATATTTCCCAGGATAAACTGCAGTGGCAAGGAAAACTGGATGTAACCCTGAACAGCAAGGGACAGTCGCCGGTTTATCTTCTTACCGGAAGACTTGAAACAGAAAATCTTGATATCAAACAGGGTCATACACTCCAGTACCATCATGGGCGGCTGGACTGGCAAGGTTCCATCAGGTCACGACAGCATTTTGATATGCCCACTATTAGTGGCCGGATTTCCGGCACCGAAATTACCCTGACCCGCCTGCCCGGCCAGCAACAACTTTTTCATACCAACACCCTGCTGATTAAAAAAATAGCCTTCAGCGGGCTTGAAGATATCAGCACCGGCACAATAAAACTAACCGGCCCGCGCGCCTTGTACAGGCCTGTAGCAACGAAGGAAAAACAGAACCCGGCCTTTCTGCAGGCAGTTGGTCTTGAAATTGACAGTATTTCGCTCAGCAAAGAAAAAGGGTACGCCGTCGGCAGGATCCGTTTAAGTGATGCCCTGATCTATATACACCGGCAGAAAAATGGCAGGCTCCAGCACATTGCCAGTCTGGATATCCCGGCGATGCAATCCAGTGACAAGGGCAAAACAAAAATAACAACACCCGTCACTCCCCGGCAGCAGAATGGCAAGCCCCTGAAACTGACAATCAGCAACATCGGCCTGACTGGCAACAGCCGTATCCGGATTTTTGACGAAACGGTCAGCCCCGCCTTCGACACTGAAATCCGGCTTGCGCGCGCATCCATCAACAACATTAATAGTGGCCGGCCTGGCAAGGCAAGCCCTTTCCTGATTGAGGCAAAACTGGGCAGGTTTTCAAGCATTGCACTCAAGGGAAATGCCTACCCGTACGCAAAGGCCCTCACGATCAAACTTGAAGGTGATATAAAAAATATCAGCCTGCCGCCTGTTTCAGGCTACCTGGCTAAAATACTGGGCTACGATATTCGTAGTGGCCAGCTGAATGCCCACATCAAACTAGACATCAATAATGGTGCCATCGATGCCAGCAACAGATTATTGATCTCAACCCTGGAAGTCAAAGTCGCCGACCCGGACCGTGCCAGGCAGCTGACGGCACAACTGGATATTCCGCTGGAAAGCGCATTATCGTTACTGCGCAATAAAAATAATGATATCGATCTGGTTCTGCCGGTTAAGGGTAATACTGCCAATCCGGATTTTCAGATTGGCAGTATTATCAACAAGGCTATCGGCAATGCGATGAAAAAAGCCAGCCTGACCTACCTGACCTACGCATTGCAGCCCTATGGTGGTCTGATTACGATTGCCCGGCTGATAAAATCAGCAGCGGATACCATTAGCCTGAACCCGATAAACTTCCCTGCCGGGTCCTCGGCTACTGACAAAACCTCTCTGGACTATGCTTCACGCATAGCCAGCCTGATGAATGAACGCCCCGGACTTCGCATCAAGCTCTGTGGTATCGCCACTGAAACTGACCGAAACAGGCTGTTGCAGGATAATCGCACGACGTGGCTGGCAAACAAAAGGCAAGAACAGAATTTTGAGGCCAATATAAAAATTCCTGCCAGTATCTCCGTTGCTGAAAATCAGTTGCTAGGCCTCGCGCAGAAGCGCGCAGAGGTGATCAAGTCATACCTGGTAACAGAATATAAAATAGACACGGGCAGACTTTTTATATGCCAGCCCCGCATCGATCCGGATAAAAAAGGTAACCCACGACTGAACCTGACGATATAACCCTGAACGCGGCCTACCCCGTTAACTTTATCAGGCACATATCCGGATTACGGGTTTGCTCAAAACGTGCTTGCCGCTTACGTTTCAACTACATTCGCTGCGGGTTTACGGAGCAACAATGAACCATGAGCACAAAAATTATATACACTGCATTCCAGGCAGAAAACTGATCCGATGGACAATACCAATAGCCAGACAGTAAAAAATTATCTGCTCGACCTCCAGGAAAGGATATGCAAGGAACTGGAGGATGAAGATGGCCATGCCACTTTCCAGGAAGACAACTGGCAACGCCAGCAGGGGGGAGGGGGGCGCACCCGGATCTTGACCAATGGGTCCGTATTCGAGCAGGCCGGCATCAACTACTCCTGTGTATCGGGTCAAAGCCTGCCACCATCGGCCACGGCGCAACGCCCTGATCTGGCTGGCCGCAGTTTCCAGGCAATGGGGGTGTCGCTGGTGATCCATCCGTGCAATCCTTATGTGCCGACATCTCATGCCAATGTCCGTTTCTTTGTTGCAGAAAAGGAAGGCGAAGAACCTGTCTGGTGGTTCGGTGGCGGCCTTGATCTAACACCGGTTTACCTGTTCGAGGAAGACGCCATACACTGGCATACGATTATAAAAGCGGCCTGTGACCCGTTTGGCGATGATGTTTATGACAAGTACAAAAAATGGTGTGATGAATATTTTTACCTCGCGCACAGGGGTGAGACCCGCGGTGTCGGCGGCCTGTTTTTCGATGACCTGAATGAACAGGGTTTTGAGAAATCCTTCGCTTTTCTGAAAAGTGTCGGCGACCATTTTATCCAGGCATATCGACCCATCGTCAACCGTCGCAAGGATAACCCGTTCAGTCAACGGCAAAGGGATTTTCAGCTCTACCGTCGTGGTCGATATGTTGAATTCAACCTGGTCTATGATCGCGGAACATTGTTTGGGCTGCAATCGGGGGGCCGAACAGAATCGATCCTGATGTCACTGCCGCCATTGGTCAAATGGCGATACAACTGGCAACCCGCAGATGGCACGGACGAGGCCAGGTTGTATGATTATCTCAGGCCGATTGACTGGCTGAACCTTTAATCGGCTACTCGTCCATGAGCCTGTTGATTTTCAGCAGCACATCATCCTGCATCCAGTCTATTGCGCCAAACAGCGCCAGTCTGATCTTTCCTTTCTTGCCGATAACATAGCTGGTCGGGAATGCAAAAACCTTCCACCTTGTTAATGCCTTGCCCTCCCGGTCCATTAAAATGGTAAACCTGACATTCACTTTCTCTTGCAGGAATTTTTTTACCGTGTTGTCGTCTTCGGCCATATTCACCGCAAGAATCTCGAAGGGTTTACCTGAAAGCCGGTCAGACAACCGTTGCATGGATGGCATTTCATGCACACAGGGAGGACACCAGGATGCCCAGAAATTGACCAGTACCACCTTGTCACGATAATTACTCAGGTCAACGTTGTTGCCCTGAAGATTCTTTAACTGTAACGCGGGTGGCGACGGGTTGCCGGTATACGCGCGTAGCGTCCTTTCTTTTTTCTGTGACCGTTCCACCACGGGAATATCGTGCCCTGTGCGTACACCCCGCAAGGTCTGGTTAAAACTGCCCAGTAACCTGCCCGCATTCAGTAGATAATATGACAATCGCCCGGCCTGCCTGTCTTCGTCAGCCATGGCGTCGGGCCGGAAATAAAAACGGTCCCGGATATTTGCCAGAACCCAGGCATAGACATCGCTACCCCCGGCGGACAACGACGATACGGTTTGTTTCAACTTCCAGCGCCACGGGGAATTGGCTGGCTGGATAATGAATATCGGCAGATTTGAATATCGGGCCACTGGCATGTATTCACCCTCCATGCCGGGTTCAGGGGTTGAAACATACAGATTCGGACTGATCAGGATAACCCCGGACAGGCCGGCGGATGCACCGTATCTTTGTTTCCATTTCCTCGCTGCCCGCAAAACCGGCAGTGCACCTCGTCCATTTGCGACCAGCATTATTTGTTTATTGCTTTTTTCCCTGACGGCCTCAATAAAATCAGCCAGCTCCGATGCAGGCAGTTTGTCCATACTGCTGGGCAAGGTTGGTAAAAACCACGCACTCAAAAGATCCGCAAACCAGACCTCTATCCCTTTTGCCGCCAGTTTTACAGCGGCATGTTTTTCCTGCTCTACAAACCCTGGCCCGGAAGGGAACCATAGCAAAAGTTTGTCTCCGGTTGCCGGTAAGCTCAGGATATTTATTGTGATTTCATCATCTATGACAACATCAAACGACCGGCTGGCCTCTGCATGCACCAGTGAAGCAGACAGGAAAAGGCCCGACAGAATCCATGGCAGCAATAAAGATCGAAGGTAATTTCCACTTTCCATAGAGGCCCATTTAAACAGGAAAACTTGAGATATGCACCTGGAAAGCGTTTAATACGGCCTTGGCTGGCCCCCTGTTTTTTATGGCAGATTTTTTGGAGAGCTTGAATGAAAAGATGGCGTTGTCTGGTTTGTGATTTTATTTATGATCCGGAGCTTGGCCTCCCGGATGAAGGTATTTCTGCCGGGACGGCCTGGGAAGATGTCCCCGATAGCTGGATCTGCCCGGACTGTGGCGTCGGAAAATCAGATTTTGAATGGTTGGAAACCTGATATGAGCAAGCTCGTCATTATTGGTACCGGGCTTGCAGGTTACACGTTGGCACGTGAAATCCGTAAACGGGACAGTGAATCAGAATTATTGCTGATAACCCGTGATGATGGCAGTTCCTATTCCAAGCCCATGCTCTCCAATGCACTTGGCAAAGACAAACACCCGGATGCACTGGTGATATCCAGCGCTGAACAAATGGCAGAAACCCTGGCAGCAGAGATCTGGACCAGAACAAGGGTTAACCGGATTGATACCCGTCACCAGGCCTTGCACACCGAAAAGGGCGTGGCCTCCTATACAAAGCTGGTATTGGCCAACGGTGCCAATACCATCATGGCGCCGATAAAAGGTGGTGCGGCCAATAAAATTCTCTCTGTAAATGACCTGGATGACTACCGCCTCTTCCGCGCGGAGCTGGAAAAAGGCAAACGTGTTGTCATTATCGGCGCGGGTTTGATCGGCTGTGAATTCGCCAATGATTTATCCACTGTTGGTGCGGATATCTCGGTCGTTGATCTGGCATCAAGGCCGCTCGGCAGCTTGCTACCGGAAAAGGCCTCGTCACTATTGCAGGAAAAGTTGTCTGAACTCGGTATCAACTGGCATCTGAATAACGCCGTGAACTCTGTCGAAACGAGTGACGAGGGTTTACGGGTGACACTAAAAGACAGCACAGTAATAACTGCTGACATTGTACTGTCGGCAATTGGCTTGCGCCCGAACCTTGAGCTGGCAACGGAGGCGGGTATTGAGACAGACCGTGGTCTGAAGGTTGACCGTTTCATGCAAACCAGTCATGAAAATATCTATGGCCTGGGTGACTGTGCGCAGATAGAGGACCTGACCCTGCCTTTTGTCATGCCATTGATGAACTCGGCACGCGCCCTGGCCGCGACGCTGTGTGGTGAGGATACCGCGGTCTGTTATCCTGCCATGCCGGTCGTGGTCAAGACTCCCTGCTACCCCGTCGTTGTCTGCCCGACACCAAGGCCAAAAGAGGGTCACTGGGAAGAAGAGATAACCGATGAGGGTGTTCGTGCGTTATTCAGGGATAATGACGGCAATATTGCCGGGTTTGCCTTAACGGGTGAACTGGTCAGGGAAAAGATGGCGCTGAGCAAACAGGTGGATGATTGGCTGGCATAACAAGTACTACATGGGCCGGCAATAAAAAAACCCAGCCAATCCAGGCTGGGTCAAAGCAGAGCGCTATATGCGCTGCCGGAGGAGTCAATCTTTTGCAGCAGGTCTGTCACCCACTATGCTAATCAGCGTCTGTACTTGTTGAATCGAGTTGTACCAGTATTGAGCTGTAGTATGTATCAGGATTTCTACTAAAATGCAGACTTTCACAACAACATACAAAACTGCCCGGTTTCCATTCAACTTATTGACCCAACTACAAAACGCTGATTAACATAATGAGGTCATTTATTCTTGCTACATTCAGGTTAACGGCTGGGTCCGGCAGGACTTTAAAACAAGGGGTGGAAATTAATATTTACAGAAAATAAGGGTGCATTTTAAGCTTTTGAATTAACAGGAAATAAATTCCTGTATAAAAAAATCAGTGTACATGGATATACTTATAAACAAAAAATAACAGGAAAATACTGTAATTTTCCAGTTTTCTGCGAAATCCTGTTCTGTCATGTCTCCCGATTTTTTATATTGCCGCAGACGGCTCAGCCGGATGGAACCGGCATCGGAATGGGTAAATTATCTGGAAACGATGTGTCTATGTAGCGGGGGGAGGGGAAGGTGTCATAATAATTACCCGCACAAGAGGAGGAAAAGAAGCACTGGGTAATTACTATGACACAAAGCGTTAACATCCCTGTCAGAATCCCTCCCTGATCCCAATCGGGATTATAGAACTGGCAAGCAGCCAAAGCGCATATCCACAAGCATCACATCAGGGTTATACACCCGATGCAACGTTCTCCCTTGGGGCGCAATATTATTATAATGTCTGTCATTCCAATGCTGCGCAGACTCTTCATGCTTGATTGCAACTGCTGTGCCAACTCAGGGGTCTGTTGGGATGATTCCTGGAATATGGACGAGACTGAAGATTAATTCCTGCGAAAACAGTGAGATACTTTTAAAAAAATAACGGATTCAATAATAAGGTAAATCAGGGCGAGATCCCTTGTTATTTAATACGGGGAAGATGATTGCAGGTTACACCCATATGATTCCCTTGATAGATGTATTTTGCACCGGAAATGCTGTGGCAGTGTCACTGTAGGGTTTCACAGCAAACAGACGCGGTGATCATTCTCTTGTCGGGTACTGGAACGCACTGCACGAGAACACAGGAAGGATGCCGGATTTGTAATGACCACATGGAAGAGCCGTCAGGAAACCTGTGAATTGTTTATCTCTTCCTCGTTCTGCAACTTGAAAATATTGTTTTCACCGGTAATCATCTTGGTGATCACGCCTTCTTCCACGGCCTTGGAAAAATGATATCCCTGCGCATGATTGCAATTGAGGATTTGCAGGATTTTACTTGTTTCCTCGTCTTCGACACCTTCTGCAACCACATCCAGACCCAGGTTATGCCCCAGGTCGATTGTAGAACGGACAATCACGGCATCGTCTTCATCATCCAGCATGTTCATGACAAAGGATTTATCTATCTTGAGTTCGGAAACGGGCAGCACTTTCAGGTACTGCAAGGATGAATAGCCGGTACCAAAGTCGTCGATAGCCAGTTTAATACCCAGCTCATCGAGCGAATCAATTGTGGAATAGGTATAACGAGAGTACTGCATCAACGAACTTTCCGTGATCTCGAGTATAATTGCACTGGGCGGCACATCGAAGAATTTGAGATTTTCAGCAATGTATTCCGACAGCTTCTGGTCGCACAAGTCCCGGGTAGATATATTGATCGACATGATAAACTCGGGATTGAGGTTTCTCCATAATGCAAGTTGTTCGATTGCCTTTTTGATTATCCACCGGGTCAGTACCGTAATATGCCCGGTTTCTTCCAGGATAGGGATAAAATTATCAGGGTAGATTATCCCGCGTTTGGGATGCATCCAGCGAACCAGGGCCTCCACACCTTCCATTTCCATCGTGAATAAATCCATGCGTGGCTGGTAGTGTACACAGAACTGCTCGGCCTCCAGTGCATTTCTTACTTCACCCAGCAACTCAAGGCGTCCGACACTGTAGTCATCCAGATCCGGGTCATACATGGCGATACCCGTCGACCGTGATTTTGCAGAATACATGGCCACATCTGATCGTTGTATCAGTACGTCCGGGTCATCTCCATTTTGCGGATACATCGCGATCCCGATACTCATATCTATATCAAAATTATGGCCGGCAATAACGAATGGCTCCTGCACGGCTTCAGATAATCGTTTGGCTATTCTGGATGCCTGCTCATGCTGCACGTCAGAAAGCAGGACAAGAAATTCATCTCCGCCCATCCTGGCCACCGTATCATATGTCTTTACCGTCCTGAGCAGGCGATTGGCAACTTCTTTTAGAATCTGGTCGCCAATATGGTGCCCCAATGTATCGTTAATAACCTTGAAATGATTAAGGTCCATCAGCAGCACGGCAACGGAGCTTTTGTTATGCTCCGCACCCAGTATGGCCTGGTAAACCCTGTCATAAAAAAGGGCACGATTCGGTAAATCGGTCAGGCTATCATGCATGGCCATGTATTCGAGCGCTTCACGCTGTGCCCTTTGCTCGGTCACGTCCTCAAGTACAGCAACGTAATGAGTAATTTTTTCCTCGCCGTCCCTGACCGGTGAGACCCTTGCCTTTTCCCAGCGCAAGGTGCCATTTTTACATTCATTACAAAATTCGCCTATCCAGACCCTTCCGGCCTGAATGGTTTTCCACATGTTGACAAAAACCTCGGGGCGCGTTTTACCCGAATTAAGAAAGTTGGTTGGCTTGCCCTTTATTTCATCAAGCTCGTACCCGGTTATTTCAGTAAATTTCTGATTGACATATTCAATATTGCCTTCAAGGTCGGTAATAATGGTGCTACTGGAGGTTTGTTCAACAACCTGTGAAAGTTTTCGTAATTCATCTTCATCGAGGGTCTTTTTCAGAAACACACCACGTATCATGAACACGCCCACAACGATAAGCAGGGAGATAACAAGTGCAACTATTTCGGTGGTCATGGCGGTAAGCCATTCACCATCAACGATACCTTCCTGCCTCAGTAAACTGATCGCACGACGGGATGCCATCAGGATAAATGCCATCGAGAGAATAATCCATGCTATCGCCTTCCCTGTGAAGGGGATCAGGCGTAATGCCATGATGGCTGCAAATACCTGCAATAAAACAGAAAACCAAAGAATGCTGGTCAGGTCCATTTACAATATCCAGATGCTCTCTAGGGGCAGAATAGAAATATTCTGCAAACAATACATCAAGTTATAACGAAATACTACAGTAATTCAATAACATGTCCGGGCTATCAGGCTGAAAGACAACGATTTCGACCACTTTCTTTGGCACTGTACATGGCTCCATCAGCCTTTTCAAACACTTGCACAGGAGTATGATCATTTCGGAACTCCGCCACACCACAGGAAATAGTCACGTTAACGGGTTCATCACGGTAGTGAAAACCACAGTTTTCTATCTCCTCCCGGAGTTTTTCGGCCACGCCGAGGCCATCGTTGACCGGTGTATCGGGCATGATGATGACAAATTCCTCACCACCGTAGCGGGCAAGAAAATCGGTTTCACGGATATTTTTTTGCAGATGCTGGGCAACTGTGTGCAGTACCTTGTCACCTGCCATGTGACCATAGCTGTCATTGATGTTTTTAAACCGGTCTATATCGATGACCATCAGTGAAAGTGATGAATGGTATCTTTTCCATCTCGCATAGTCCTGTTCGATCCTTTCATCATAGGCCAGTCTGTTTTTAATCTCTGTCAGCGGGTCGATTGATGCCAGCTCACGCTCCTCCATGATTTTTTCGCGTAATTTTTTCGAATCGTTCTCCATCCCCCTGATCTGGTCGTTCAGTTCGCTGATTTTTTTCTGGGCACGAATATCCCGACCCTGTTCATGGTCACGAAATTCCCCCATGTGTTTTGTAATCATTGTCAGCCGGGACTTTATTGCATCCTTTAACTGACCGAGCCCGGACGCCTCATCAACAGATTTTCCCATGTGTTGAATATGCTCATTCATATTCTCTGTCAACTTGATACCCTTGCCAATCGATTCATGGTGATCCTGCTCAACCCCTCGAATAAAATTATCAAGTGTCTGCAACTGATCTGTTAATTGCGCTAAAAATAATTCGAGATTATTTTTTTCCTGCTGAACTTTTTCACGCATGGAACGAATCAGTTTACTGATTCGCTCCAGAAGCGCCGGCCACTCACCTTCACTGACTTCATTCTCAAGATGCAGTTGTATAGACGCCATCTCTTCATTCGCCTCAGCGGGTAGCTCAATACGCTCAAGCAACTGTAGTAAAACCTCATTTACATCCATGCCCGCTTCGTTATTTACCGGCTCATCTACCTGCTCGATACTGTCACCATCGGCAAGTGCGTCATTGAGAACGTTTGCAATTTCAATAGCAATGCGGTTTAGTTCCTGTTCCAGGTGAACCACATGTAATTGATCACGTATAATTTTAATGCCTGTATGGCAGTCGTCCGGAAGCGATAACTGATTCAGCAAAAACTCCAGTATGGTGCGGCCGCTGACATCACTCTCGTCCTCTGTCGCGATCTCTGTTTCACTGTGTTTTCCCTTAACGGCCTTTAATTCCTTTTTATTTTTTTCTGCCGCCTTTTCCTCGGCATTACTTTTAATAACATAGAAACTGCTCCGAATTAATTCTGAAAATTCCTGTACAACCTCATCCAGGTTATTATTTGCATCCAGGCGTGAAATTGATTTTTTAAGCGCTTTTATGTTTCTTGCCATGCCTTTTGGAAATGGTATGGTGTCCAGTAACAGTGTATAGACAACCGGGGTAGTCAGCTTTTTCTTTTTTTCATGCTCCTTCTCCACTTGCTCAATGGTAACCAGTACAGAATTAAGGATTGCCTTGATTTTTTTACCGTCTGCTCCGCGACGAATTCCGTGACGCAGATATTCCAGCTCCTTATCAAGATCACGGTCAGCGCCCTCCAGCATAACACTCAGGCGCGACACGGCTGTGCGCATAACTGCTTCCAGGCTCCCCCATTCCTGCTCCTTTTTCTCAAGCTCACCCAGGCTGTTGTAATATTTCGACCTCCAGGATTGCTCGGTATTTTCGGAGTTACGCTTGAACATGAATTTTTTCCTGAATCTGTTGCCTACACTTTATAACACCCTATTTTTCGGTAGGATGGGCCTAAACTTGAATGATTTTCTGTATTTAATTGCATCAGGTATCTGCAGGATATATGTGCCTGACAAAAAATAACAAGTATTTCAGATGCTTGGGTATTTGACGTTCTGGTGGATCGTCAGGAGGTATGGGCGGAACTGTAGGCCCCTCGCGGGCCAGAAGGCTGGCGATTCCTGGGCAGTCCCTTCGGTACAATGATTATAACGGTATCCTGATTTCTTCCGGCAGGGTAACTTCCATTGCGATCGGCAGGTGGTCTGAATAGGTATGGCTCAGTACATGTGATTTTTCAACACGCAGACTGGAAGAGACAAGGATATGGTCAATACTGCGTTTTGGCTGCCAGCTTGGCCAGGTAAACAGGTCATCTGATGGTTTGTGCAGGTCTGAATTCAGTAAAAGCTGGCGAATTTCCTTGCTGTTCGGCTGGCAATTCATATCACCCATTACAACTACGTGCCTGAAATCACTCGCTACATCGGCCACATATTCAAGTTGCCGCATACGCGCCTTTTGCCCCAGCGCCAGATGCAGGATAACAACCACCAGTGAATGATCGCCATGGCCAAAACGCGCAAACAGGGCGCCACGTCCCGGCATCAGCCCCGGCAATTTATGATCAGAAATTTCTGATGGCTTGAATTTACTCAGTAGCCCGTTACTGTGCTGGGCAATCTTGCCCAGTTTGCGATTGGTTTGATGAAACCAGAATGGAAAATGTGCCCGCGTTGCGATGTATTCTGTCTGATTAATAAAGCCGGTACGCAGACTGCCTGCATCCACTTCCTGTAATCCGACAATGTCATAATCACCGGCCATTTGTGCGATGCTCGCCAGATTTTCTATCCGCTGCGAATGGGGCAAAACCTGGCGCCAGCTTTGTGTGAAAAACTGGCGGTAGTGATTGGTGGTTGTACCGGTCTGGATATTATAGCTCAGCAGACGCAGGCGACGGCCACCATCAGGTTGTCTCTGTTGCGTATTTTCCTTTTTTTCAGCCAGCATGACTTTTCATCGCTGCGCTTGAATTCAGCCATTTTCCCTTGATTAAAATCAGATCGGACAAACCATTTCACCCAGTTTTTCAGTTAGCTTGAGGTTTTCACTGTAATCCACCGGGCAATCTATAATACACACCTGTTTACTTGCCAGTGCCTCCTTTAAAATTGGTAACAACTGTTCAGCACTTTCAACACGGTAGCCTTTTGCGCCGAAGGCCTCGGCATATTTGACAAAATCAGGATTGGTAAAATCTATATTGGACTTGCGGCCAAACTGTGCCATTTGTTTCCATTCTATCAGGCCATAGGCAGAATCTGTCCAGATCAGTACCACGATGGCTGTACCCAGGCGAACGGCTGTTTCGATTTCCTGGGAGTTCATCAGGAAACCCGCATCACCGGTAACGGCCACAATATTCCGGTCCGGGTAAACAAGCTTGGCGGCAATTGCCCCCGGCAGGGCTATCCCCATGCTGGCAAACCCGTTTGAAATAATGCAGGTGTTGGGATGTTCACAGCGAAACATACGCGCCATCCACATTTTATGTGCGCCAACATCGCAGATAACAATGTCTTCCATATCCATAACGGTTCGCAGGTCCCAGATAATGCGCTGGGGCTTGACGGGAAAGCCGTTATCACTGCTCAGCTGGTTCATCTCATCGATCAATGCATCCCTCAACGGGCGCATCAGATGGCCTTCGTGCGGGGTCGCCAGTTCGGCGATGCGCATCAGACTGTGCTTGATATCCCCAACCACTCCGGCCTCAATTGAATAGGCCTCGTCGACCTCGGCATTTGACATATCGATATGAATAATTTTTCTGTCCCGGGTGGCATGCCACAGGTAGGGGTGGTATTCAACAAGGTCATAACCGATACAGAGAATTAAATCGGCACGATCAAAACCGCAGCTCACGTAATCGTGCGCCTGCAAACCGGCGCTGCCAAGGGCCATTGGGTGCCTGAACGGGATTACCCCCTTGGCCATAAAGGTATTGGCCACGGGGATATTCATTGCCGTGGCAAAATCATCAAGATGCCTCCATGCGCGCGAACGAATGACCCCGTTTCCTGCCAGGATCATCGGGTTGCGTGCCTCTGATATCAGCTTGGCTGCATACTCGACACGCTCCTGCGGTGGTTCTGACGGGTGCGGTTGTTTGACCGGCAGAATGCAGGGGTCCAGTTCCATCTTGGCGAGGTTTTCCGGAAATTCAATAAAGGTTGCACCTGTTTTCTCGGTTTGTGCAACCTTGAAGGCCTTGCGCGTCACTTCGGGGATAATGTTGGGGGTCAGAATTCTGGATGCATACTTGGTTATCGGCCGAAACATGCCCACCAGATCCAGTACCTGATGCGACTCCTTGTGCAGGCGGTTTGTCCCCGCCTGCCCGGCGATCGCAACCAGCGGCGCGTGATCCATGTTGGCATCAGCAACACCGGTAACCAGATTGGTTGCCCCTGGCCCGAGTGTAGCCAGGCAAACACCTGCCCGGCCTGTCAGACGGCCATAAACATCTGCCATAAAGGCCGCACCCTGCTCGTGCCTTGTGGTAATAAAACGAATACTGGAATCCAGCAGCGCATCCATCACATCCAGGTTCTCCTCGCCCGGGATACCGAATATATACTCCACGCCTTCATTTTCCAGGCATTTCACAAATACTTCGGCTGCTTTCATTGCATTCTCCTGAATACAGTATTGTACACGCTTGAATCCATTATTATCCTGGCAGAAGTTTTATGCTGAAAAACATTCTGTACCATACTACGACGGCTATACCGTATACTTTAACATGGCGGGGACCCCGGGTATGGACCTGATTACCTGGCATTGGCTGTGTCCGGAGCCGCTGCCGCGTTCAATTCACTTTTGGCCAGTTCATCGATAACCGCAAACAGATCCTGCTTGTTACCTGCCAGTGTCTCATTGGTACGGTACTTGCCATTTACGATAAAAACAGGGACGCTACGTGCACCATATCGCTGTACCATTCCCTTGGCATGAGCCAGACGGCTGCCCGTCGTGAAGGAATTGTATGCCTTGACAAATTTTTCCCTGGTCACGCCATAACGAAGATAAAAGGCGGCAAGTTCATCCAGCGTCAACATTTTTTTATGCTTTTGATGGATCTCGTTAAAAAATGCATCGTGTGACTTTTCAGCCACCCCCAGTGCCCTGGCGGCATAGTATGCACGGGCATGTATTTCCCAGTTTTTATTAAACTGCGCCGGCATCCTGACAAAATGAATATAGTCGGGCCTGGTTTTCAGCCACTTCTTCAGATAGGGTTCCATACGGTAACAATGCCCACATCCATACCAGAACAATTCCACAACCTCGACCTTGCCGGCCGGGGCCGTTGTCTGCTGGGCCGGAATAATCTCCTGGTACTCAATGCCTAAAACAAAACGCGATTCTTCGGCCATTAACATGCCCGGCATTGATATAAACAATAAAAGATACAAGAAACGAACAGGGGCGGTCATTTGTTACTCCTTGGTAAAACTATCAGACGGCTTGCACGCCACCATATGCACCGTGGCTGCAAAACAAAAAATATTCTTAACTATATGATAAAACAGGTTATTATTAACTGTCTGCACCTCATGTTACCAGCCGGCATGGCTGCCGTCCATGAATATAGACAGCAGAATCCCCGCTTTGTTTAAACCTGGAATCATTTACCCGGGCAGGCTGCCGCTTACGTTTCAACTATATTCATGCGGGTTACAACAAGCCATTCGATGATGGAAAGAGTGGCCATCAGGCCACCCTCTTATATTTTCACCTGTTCACTTCAGACCACTTATATAGGCAGCCACGGCCTGCATATCAGAGGAATTCATCTTGCCCGCGATATTCTGCATCATTTTACCGGCATCGTTGGAGCGTTTGCCCGTACTGAATGCCTTTAACTGATTGACAGTGTACTCACTATGCTGGCCGGACAGGGCAGGAAACCTGGCGGCCGCATTACCGGCGCCGGTCGGGCCATGACAGCCGATGCAGGCAGACAAGCCCTTTGAGGCAGCGCCGGATCTGTAAATCTGCTCACCCTGTTTGACCAGTCTGGCATCGGCCTTGCCACCTTTTGCCTTGTTGGCGGAAAAGTAGGCCGCAATATCTTCCATATCCTGATCAGACAGGGCGGCAACCATGCCGAACATCGTGGCGTTATCGCGCTTCTTCGACTTGAATTCTTTCATCTGTTTTACCAGGTAGGCGGCACCCTGGCCTGCCAGGTTCGGATTTTGGGGAATGGCGCTGTTTCCATCCGTTCCATGACAGCCGGCACAGGCCCGGGACCTGGCCTTGCCGGCCTCCTGGTTGCCGGCAGCGGTTGCAGCACCAGTTAAAAAGGTCGCCAATACTGCAAACATAATAAATATCTTTTTCATTTGGGTCATCTCCGCTGCCTTTTTGGGACGTTAAAACCTGAATTGAATACCGGAAACTGCTTCACGGTAAAAAGTGTGTGCCTTATATACCAGCGACGGGTTTGCCGGTCAACCGCTGGGCCCTGCCTGTCCACATCAATGGACAACTGTTTATACTGAAATTCGGACACTCTGACTTTAAAAACAAACACTTGTATTATATGGTAGCGCAAGGCGGCAAGCCTCCCAATTTGCGCCGGAGCCAAATCGATGAGTAAATATTATCAACGGGCCTGTTTCATGCTCAGTGTACCCAGCCTCAGACAGGCCCCGGCCGATGAGGGGCTGGAGGTTGCCTTTGCAGGCCGCTCCAATGCCGGAAAATCGAGTGCAATCAATACCATCACCAATATCAAGTCGCTGGCGCGTACCAGTAAAACGCCCGGGCGAACACAGCAACTGGTTTTTTTCAGCCTCGATGATGAACACCGGCTGGTCGACCTGCCGGGCTATGGCTTTGCCAGGGTGTCGGAGTCTGTAAAAAAGAAGTGGCAGCAGTATATGACCGAATACCTGGTCAAACGGGCGTCACTGCAAGGGCTTATCATCGTCATGGACTGCCGGCACCCGCTCACGGCCTATGACCTTGATACGATTGACCTGTGCCGGCATGCCAGGCTTAAAATCCATATTTTACTGACAAAATCAGACAAGCTGACCAGGGGGGCGGCCAACAATACCCTGAATGCGGTAGCAGGGGAACTGGAATCGCTTGGTATCGAGGCCAGCCTGCAATTATTTTCCTCTCTCAAAAAACAGGGTGTGGATGATGCGCACGAAGTCCTGGATGAGTGGCTGCATTACCCGCAATAAACCATTTTTATTGTATACAATAAAAAACCCCTGCTTCCGATTGGGGGGAGGAAACAGGGGTTAAAATTTCCCGACTTGGGGTTGTCAGGATGTTTTCCCACTCAGGGAGGTGAGTGAGAGATGCCAATACAGGCATCTGAACTTATTAAGACTTATCCCGTCCTAAAAAGTTCATAAACAAATTGTAAATACTTCACAGAAAATCGCAAGTGTTTGATAAAATTTTACAATAATTAAATCACTACTGTCATGTTAACCCATGACGAATGTAGTTGAAATGTAAGCGACAAGTGTATTTTGGGCTAACCCGCAATCCGGACATGGAATCGGCAGGCCTGATCAAGACCGTCTGCCGCATGGACGCGGCAGCCGAGCCGCCATGGATGGCATGTTTTTGCGTGTCTTGATCAGGCCTGCCGGTTTCATGTCCTCACATTGTTATGTATTTCATAAAGTTAACGGGGCAATAGTGTAATTAAATATAGATACATTATCTCGTCTGGCGGCGTTTACCTGGCTTTATTTAATATCAATATGCCTGCAAACCGGAATTTATTGTTCCTGTTGGAGCCATAGCCGCTAATGCGCCTCGTCCCAGTTCCTGCCACGGCCAATATCCACAACCAGTGGTACTGACAGGTCGGCAGCAGAACTCATACAGAACGCTATCTGTTTAAGCGACTGATCAACCTCTGATTCACTGATTTCAAAAACCAGTTCATCGTGTACCTGCATGATCATTTTCATATCCGGCTTTTCCTTCTGCATCCATTCGTATACCGATATCATTGCCAGCTTGATGATATCGGCGGCCGTTCCCTGCATCGGTGCATTGATGGCGGTTCGCTCGGCGTACTGGCGTACCTGTACATTCCTTGATTTGATGTCGGGTAGATAAAGACGCCGGCCAAACACCGTTTCAACATAGCCCTGTTCACGCGCACGCTCACGTGTCTCTTCCATATATTTTTTTACGCCCCTGTATCTGTCGAAATACAGGTTGACGTATTCCTGTGCCACACGCCTTTCAACACCGAGTTGCCTTGCCAGCCCGAACGCCGACATGCCATAAATCAAACCAAAATTAATTGCCTTGGCGGAACGTCGCTGGTCATCGCTTACCTCGTCGCGATCAACTGCAAACACCTCTGCTGCGGTTGCACGATGCACGTCAACACCCTCGGCAAAGGCATCAAGCAGGCCCCTGTCTCCGGAAAGATGCGCCATAATTCTCAGTTCAATCTGTGAATAATCCGCAGCAATCATTTCATAACCGGATGGTGCGATAAATGCCTGGCGAATTCTTCTTCCCTCTGCCGTCCTGACTGGAATGTTTTGCAGATTGGGCCTGGAAGATGAAAGCCGCCCGGTGGCCGCAACGGCCTGATGATAGGAGGTATGTACACGCCCGGTATCGGGGTCAACCTGTTCAGGCAATCTGTCTGTATAGGTATTTTTAAGTTTATTCATACCCCGGTATTCGAGTATCAGTTCAGGGATAGGGTAATCATTGGCCAGTTCCTGCAATACCTCTTCTGCTGTAGATGGCTGGCCCTTGGGCGTTTTTTTCAGAACAGGCAGGCCGAGTTTTTCAAACAGTATGACCTGTAATTGCTTCGGTGAGGACATATTAAATTCCTCCCCGGCCAATTCGTATGTTTGCCTGGCGATGTCGTCCATGCCCTTCGCCAGTTCTACACTTTGTTTGCCAAGCATCTGTGTATCGACCAGAACACCATTGCACTCCATCTCGGAAAGCACGGGAATCAGCGGTCTTTCGATTTGCTCGAATACCTGACGGGATTTTTTTTCCTGTGCAAGTTTTTGCCATAAGACCTGATGCAAGCGTAACGTTATATCGGCGTCCTCCGCCGCATACGGCGAGGCCTGCTCCAGGTCTATCTGGTTAAAGGTCAGCTGTTTTGCGCCTTTGCCTGCAATGTCTTCGAAGTGGACGGTTTTATACCCAAGGTATTTCAGCGCAAGTGAATCCATATCATGGCGCGTGGCAGTACTGTTATACACGTATGATTCCAGCATGGTGTCATAGGCTATGCCCTGCAACTGAATACCGTAATGCGTCAGTACATTCATATCGTACTTGATGTGCTGGCCAATTATTCCGGGTGTGCTGTTTTCCAGCAGGGGTTTGAGTTGTGCCAGCACCTTGTCACGTGACAGCTGCCCGGGGGCACCCGGATAATCATGTGCGAGTGGAACGTAGGCCGCCTTGCCAGGCTCGGTTGAAAATGACAGGCCGACAATTTCGGCCTGCATATAATCCAGGCTGGTGGTCTCTGTGTCGAACGAAAACAATTCCGCCTTTCCCAGTTTTGAAATCCATTGGTCCAGACATTGTTGTGTCAGCACTGTTTCATAATCAACTTCAATAACGTCACCGGAGTCGGTAACATGCGATGGATCACCGGAGTCCAGTATCTCGCCCAGCCAGGTCTTGAACTCCAGTCGACCAAACCATTTTATCAAGGCATCACGATCGGGTGTTTTTATGGTCAGGTCGCCGCCTTCCTGGCCAAGATCAACGTCACATTTTATGGTCACCAGTTGTCTGGATAACGGTATCTGCTCCAGACTGTTACGCAGGTTTTCGCCGATCTTTCCCTTGAAGGTGTCCGCACTGTCAATAATGACGTCCAGGTTTTTGAATTCATCCAGCCACCTGGCTGCGGTCTTTGGACCTACCTTGGGAATGCCGGGTACATTATCCGAGGTATCGCCGATCAGCGCGAGGTAATCAATGATCTGCGATGGTGTTACACCAAATTTGTCCTTGACGCCTTGTTCGTCCATGCTGGCATTTGTCATGGTATTGATCAGGCTGATTTTGTCATCGACCAGTTGCGCCATGTCTTTATCACCGGTGGATATCACCACTTCCTGACCTTTTGCCTCGGCCTGGCGCGCCAGTGTGCCAATGACATCGTCGGCCTCAACACCGGGTACCTGCATCAATGGCAGGCCCATCGCACGAACGATATCTAGCAGGGGCTCTACCTGTTGGCTAAGGTCTGCCGGCATGGGTGGCCGGTTGGCCTTGTACTCCGGGTACAGGTCATCACGAAATGTTTTTCCGCGGGCATCAAAAATTACAACCATCTCGTCTGGCTGATATTCCTGGATCAGTTTACGCAGCATGTTAATCACACCATAAACCGTTCCTGTCGGTTCACCGTTTGAATTAGTCAACGGTGGCATGGCGTGGTATGCACGGTAAAGATAGGATGATCCATCGACGAGGATCAACGGCTTTTTTTTCTGTCTGGGCATGTTATTTCCTGAGCTGCGATACTTGGTGCTATTATAATGATGTTGCCTGAAGTAAATATTGTCATTACATAATCTAACAGGAAATAGCATGGACGAAAAAGACAAATCCTTACATCCCGGTTTAAAACCCATTGATGACAGTATGTTGTCACGTGAATCCTGGAAAATTTTCCAGATCATGGCAGAGTTTGTCGAAGGATTTGAGCGCCTGGCCGAAATCAGCCCGTCGGTCAGTATCTTCGGCTCGGCCCGCACCCGTCCAGATGACCCCCATTACAAACTGGCCGAACAGATTGCCAACGAACTGTCCAATGCCGGTTTTTCTGTCGTCAGCGGGGGTGGCCCGGGCATTATGGAGGCGGCCAACAAGGGGGCCTACGAGGGCAAGTCACCCAGTGTCGGGCTGAATATTCAGCTGCCACATGAACAATCAGGTAATGAATTCCAGAATATCCGCCTCAGCTTCAGGCATTTCTTCTCACGCAAGGTCATGTTCGTCAAGTACGCCTCGGCCTATGTCGTCCTGCCGGGTGGCTTTGGAACCCTGGATGAACTGGCGGAAATACTGACCCTGGTACAGACGGGAAAAAGTCGCCGTATCCCCATCATCCTTGTCGTTTCCTCGTTCTGGGAAAAACTGATCGACTGGTTTCGCACGGCCCTGGTCGATGCGGGGACCATCAACCCTGAGGATCTGGACCTGATTACCATCCTGGATGAGCCAAAGGATGTGGTAAATGCGATATTCAAACACTACGAAAGCCGGGACTTCGTGCTTTCTGCTGAAGAGCAAGCCGTTATGCTGGAGCTATAACTATATGATATTTAAGCTGATTACCCTGTTTTCCATACTTTCTCTCAGCACGGCCGTGACCGCAGGCAATCAAAAACCCGAGGTGCCGCCACCGCCGGATATGCCGGCCGACTTTAAGGACTTTGATGAACAATCCAGCATCAAGGCCGATGTCACCATCCACAAAGGCAAGAAAAAAGTTATTGAGGAATACCGCATTAATGGCCGGTTATATATGATCCGGGTGATACCAAAGATCGGTAAACCTTATTACATCCGTTACTCAGACGCCGCATCAGGGCAGGCCATCCGCAGGGAACTTGACGATATCAGTACGCCATTCTGGAAACTCTTTGAATGGTAATCATGATGAACTTTTATATGGCCAGGGATGTCATACACAACACAGATGCTAATTTTGAAGGTTGTACAAATGCCACGCTCTATTCAACAGCTCTATACTTTTTTATTCCTTATATTGGCAGGCAGCACTGCTATGGCCTCGATCGGGCCCAAGGTTGGCCAGCAGGCCCCGGAGTTTGAACTCAATGATCTGAAGGGCAAGACCCACTCACTCAAGGAATTGAGAAAAAAAGGTCATGTCCTGCTGGTGTTCTGGTCGACAAGATGCCATGTCTGTCATGCCCTGATCCCCAAATTCAAGGAAATTCATAATAAATATAACGACAAGGGCCTGGCCTTTGCCGCAATCAACGTCGGTTTTGAAAACAAGGATGAAGTCGAAGACTATGTCTTTGAATTCAAGCTGGATTATCTTGTTTTGAATGATGATGAAAAGAAGGCAAAACTAGCCGAGGAATATCAGCTGGTCGGAACACCCACCTTTGAACTGATTGCCCCGAACGGTATCGTAAAATATCGTGGTTACAGTGTCCCGGACCTGGATAAATTAATGAAGACACCGGCTGCCGGAAAATAAACCGGCAGTGTTGACAGGTCAGCAGGCATTATAATCGACCGCTGACTCTGCTTTTACCCCCCAACTACTTTATAATCTGCAACTTGTTGGTAACCCGATAACCGGTGAGTGCTGCGATTAGTAAAATAACAGACATCCTTGGCGAGTTTTCAGAACGTTGCGGCCACATCATTTCGTGGATGGTTCTGCTGCTTGTTTTCCTGACACTGCTTGTCGCCATACCACGCTACCTGCTCAGCAATGAATGGTTTTTGTCCCTTAACCTGTTCTCACTCGACTGGGATGCTATACGCACAGTATACAGCCGTAATGTCAATGCAATGAATGACAGCATCCAGTATGTGCACGCCATTATTTTTATGGTCGGTGTCAGCTATGCGATGCAATCCGGTGATCATGTCCGTATCGACATATTGTATCGAAATATGAAACCGCGCACCCGGGCATGGGTGAATATCCTCGGAATGATTCTGCTGTACTACCCGACATTCCTGTTTATCTTTTTTATGAGCTGGACTTATGTCTTCAATTCCTGGGCCATTATGGAGGCATCATCGCGTCCTGGCGGGCTCCCTTTTCTCTATGTCCTGAAAACATTGCTGCTGATCATGCCTGTACTGATGATCCTTCAGGGAACGGCATTGCTGCTTGATAATATTCAGAAACTCCGAAGCAGGGAAACTGCGTAGCCTTGGCCATTATCATGTTCATTGTTGTTTGTCTTGTGCTGATGGCCGGCTTTCCGGTTGCCTTCAGCCTGGCCGGGACGGCACTGTTGTTTGCACTCTTCGGCAGCCTGATGAATGCATTTGATTTGATTACATTCAAAACTGCATTCCTGAACGCTGGCACCAGCCGGATTTTCGGCATCATGCAAAACGAGTCACTGGTTGCGGTTCCCTTGTTTGTGTTTATGGGGCTTGTGCTGGAACGATCGCGGGTTGCGGAAAACCTGCTGGAAACCATGGCGGCCCTGTTCGGGCCACTGCGCGGCGGCCTGGGATATTCCGTCATTATTGTTGGAACATTAATGGCGGCAAGCACCGGTATTGTCGGTGCGACTGTCGTCACCATGGGGCTGCTGTCTTTACCAACCATGTTACGTCGCGGTTATGACCCTGCCGTCGTAACCGGGACGATTTGCGCATCGGGCACACTTGGCCAGATTATCCCGCCGTCCATTGTCCTGATCTTGCTCGGTGATGTGCTGACCAACGCCGCCAACAAGGCGGGTTCAGTACAGACATCGGTCGGTGAATTGTTTGCGGGGGCATTGATTCCGGGCATCGGGCTGGTCATTCTTTATATTCTGTATCTGGTCTTCATGTCGATACGTCACCCGGACACCATGCCGGCCATTCCAGAAGAAGAACGGCGGCTTCGATCACACAAGGATTTATTAAAACAGGTCTTTGTCGCTCTGCTGCCGCCCCTGTTACTGATCATTGCCGTACTTGGCTCAATCATTGCCGGACTGGCCGCGCCCACCGAGGCCGCATCCATCGGGGCATTGGGGGCTATCCTGCTGGCTGTCATGCAACGACAATTCAACCTTGATGTATTACGTTATGCCATGCGGCGTACAGTTGCCATTACCAGTATGGTTTTTATGATTTTTATAGGCGCCACCATTTTTTCACTGGTATTCCGCGGGTACAGTGGTGAAGAACTGGTCTCCGGGATGCTTAATGATCTGCCCGGCAGTCAGTTCACCGCCATCCTGCTGGTTATGGTACTGATGTTTCTGCTGGGTTTTATACTCGACTTCATCGAAATTACATTTGTCGTTGTCCCCATCGTTGCACCGGTATTACTGACGATGGGCGTGCACCCGACCTGGCTGGGAATTATGATTGCGATTAACCTGCAAACCTCCTTCCTGACGCCGCCATTCGGTTTTTCACTGTTTTATTTGCGTAGCGTGGCACCTGCCGAGGTTAGAACAGAACAAATGTATAAGGGGGTTATTCCATTTATTGGCATCCAGATACTCATGATGGTTGCCCTGGCCGTGTGGCCGGAACTGGCGACATGGCTACCTGAAAAAATATTCTAGTTAACCCTGTTGCCAGGGGTAATCTGTTACCGGTGTTCGGGTTGTACAGGGTAATGATACGAACAAATATCCTCCGGCTTATCCCCGGGCATTATAATATGCGCGCTCCGATATGTTATGCCATTCCATCGCCTGTTCACGGAACTTGCTATAGGAGGCAAACACCTTTTTGCCCAGATCATTTTTATTGGCCACTTCATGCACGACCTCGTCCGACAGTACCTTCAGTTTCGCCAGCACATCGTCCGGCAGTCGCCTGACCAGTACCTTGTGTACATTAACCAGCTCGTCCAGTGCGGCATTATTATGGGCCGTATATTCATCAACCATATCCTGATTGGCGATTCGGCATGCCCCTGTCACGATTGCCTGCAAGTCGGAAGGCAGTGCCTCAAAGGCCTTTTTGTTGATAATGGCCTCGAGTGTGGTGCCGGGCTCATGCCATCCCGGGTAATAGTAATATTTGGCCACCTTGTGAAAACCGAATGCCAGGTCGTTATAAGGGCCGACCCATTCGGTGGCATCCAGCACGCCGGTCTGGAGTGCGGTAAATAACTCACCCCCCGGCAGGTTGACGGGGGTACCGCCGGCACGGCCCAGCACCTCGCCACCGAGCCCGGGTATGCGCATCTTCAAACCCTTCAGGTCTGATATATTATTAATTTCCTTGTTAAACCAGCCGGCCATCTGCACGGTGGTATTTCCCGCCGGGGCCGGTATCAGGTTAAAAGGGGCATAGGCCTCCTTCCAGAGTTCCAGGCCGCCACCATGATGCATCCAGCCATTCATTTCCTGCGCATTCATGCCGAAAGGGACGGTTGAGAAAAACTGGAATGCCTCATTCTTGCCCTTCCAGTAATAGGCCGCGCCATGACCGATCTCGGCCGCACCGTTGGAAACGGCGTCGAAGACCTCAAAGGCCGGCACCAGCTCTTTTGCACCATATACGGTCACCTTGATACGGCCACCACTCATTTCGCTGATCTGTCGCGCCAGGGTGTTGGCGCCGGTTCCCAGGCCGGGGAAATCCTTCGGCCAGGTGGTCACCATATTCCATTCATATTCCGTTTTTGCCTTGCCGGGCTTTGCTGTACTGGTTTCCTGTTTGTCACAACCTGCCAGCAGACTTCCCCCTGCCGCCATGCCGATCCCCAGCTTTGTAACAAATTCTCGTCGTTTCATCTGGTACCCTCACTTTTTATCATTGCCGGCCTGTATTTCTCACCAGTTGGCTCTGGATTATTGTCAGTCTATGGTATTGATAAAATAAATGACAATACAAAATCAGAGGATTTTTATGCTCGACTATATACTCCTGAAATGTTTGGCCATATGGCTACAGCTGTCACAATACTGGTAAAAATGCATGTTAGTTTCTCTAGGAGTCTGTCGGA
>DRJK01000037.1 GCA_011052215.1 Gammaproteobacteria bacterium | reverse complement strand
ATGCGTGAGAAGATTTCATTTCTCCTGATCAGGGAACTGACCTCCCCGGCAATTCGTATCAATACTGTATCACCGGCACGGTGTCCGTATGTATCATTAATATATTTGAATTCATCAAGATCAAAAAACAGCAGCGCCCCATGCGCATCATTTCGATCTACTTCGACCAGAATGCGCATCATTTCCTCCTGGAATCGATGGCGATTGTACAGTCCTGTTAATGAATCACGTTCAGCGAGATAGATTAATTGCTCGGCAGTCTGGCGTTCACGCGTGATGTCTTCATATACCCAAAGCCTGCCGATGTAACGTCCATCCTGATCATTGACCGGGTACGATAACTGTGTGACGACACGTCCATCTGCCATGGATAACTCAAATGTTTCGCTGGTCTCATGTGTACCTATAATCTGCAATATGTGGCGTGAAAAATGGTCAGGACGGGCAAGGACATTACCGGAAAATTCAAGAACATCGATTGTTTTGCGATTACCCAGATCAATGGTGTCCGGTATCAGCCAGATTCGTCGAAAGGCAGGATTCGTATACATTACCCTGTTCTCTACATCTTCAAACAGGATACCCAGCTTCATTGCTGAAAGCAGGGATGTCAGACGTGCCTTTTCCTGCCGTGTGATTTGCAACAAATCTTTTTGTGTATGTTCCGCATGTTCAAGCAGTTGTACCTGTTTATTCAGATTTTCTTCGATTTCCTTCAGATAACTGATATCACGAACACTGGAACGGTATCCCCTGAACTGGTTTTCGGAATCATAAATAGGTTGCCACGACATGGCGGCCCAGATTTTTCTGCCATCCTTGTGTTGTAATTGAACCTCGATATTTTCAACAGTCGATCCCCGTGTGGCACCGGATAATTCCAGACGTAAATATTTTTGATGTTCCATGTCACTCAATATGGACAAGGGATAATCTGACATTTCGTAACATTCATCCGGCGTATAGCCGGTCATTCTGGTAACCGATGGATTAACCCAGATCAGTTGCCCGTCAGGGCTGACCCAGCTCTCCCAGTCAATTGTATAATCGGCGATGGCATGGAACTGATCCTTGCTGTCTGTAAGATCTGTATGTGCCTTGTTTGTTTTATAGTGCATTTTATTCACGGCATCGACCAGGGTATCGAATTCATCCGGTTGGTGTGTGTCAATGCGCTTCAGGGATAATGGTTTTGTGATGGTCTGAATATCCAGCTGGTGCATATGGTCTGTAATTCTGGACAAGTAACGGTTTATATGGTTATGGAAGAAGAACAGCATGAATCCTGCAACCAGAAATGTCTTGAAGGCATTACTGGCAAGAATGATGATTGCCTGGGTAATGACATAATCCTGAATTTTGTCCTTGCTGGCAACGACGGTCAATGTGCCAATGCGCTGTGCTACACCACGGTGTTGCTTTATCAGTGGATACTGGCGTTTGATCGTATTGTGCGCATTTTCCCTGCCTGCCTCGGCCCATAGTCTTTTGCCTTCATGGACAGCGGCATAAATAATATTTGGTATCTGGGTGATACCTTCAAGTTGCAGGGTGACTTCCTTGTGATTGGTTGCCCACAGGGACTGCGATATAGCATTGGTATGAACCTGCTTGACTTGACGGAGCTCGGTTTCAACACCTGTCAGTTCAGACTGATACATCCAGTATAATTGTGCCACGGTCAGAAACAGGGTAATGGCCGTACTGACCAGTATGATCTGAATGGTTAACCTGCGTGCCAGGGGTGATTTGAATATGCTGGTTCGCTTGTTCGGAAAACTCACAATGGACCTTTAGCGTAAGGGAATAATTTTTCTTCCGCAGTGCGTTTGTAGAAACCCTCCCGTTTCAGATCTTTCAGCGCCTGGTCTATTCTGGGCACAAGGCGTGCATGTCGCTTGTTCAGATAAATAAACATTTCACGCTTCGCCAGTACCGGTTTGAGCTGGTATACCCCCTTTATTCCCATCTGCCTGAGCTGTGCCTGGCCCATCCAGCGTGCATACAGGGCGACCTTGATCCGGTCCTTGTCAAGTAGTTGAAAAAGCTGTCTCGGGCTGGTTGCGGTTAACATGACGCCCGCTCCCTTCATGTGGTATTCATAGAATTTCCAGCCACGAATATGGCCAACACTGTATTGACGTATTGAATCCCAGTTGGCTGGAATGTTCGGGTCTTTGGAAAAGGCGGCAAACTCAAAATCCAGTAATTTCTCCGGTACCCGCATCAGGTTGGGATAAAGCTTCTCCAGGCCAGCGATGCGCGACAGTTCACCATCCTCAAGACCGGCGTTCGCATTTATTAATGCACGCTCCGGAGGCAGTTTGATCAGTTTTAGATTCACCCCAAGCCTCCTTAAGGCCTCGGACACAACGATATCGAGAAAACCGTCATGAGCTGTAGTGGTATAGGGAGGTGCGAAGGCATCATTCAGTACCAGGGTGGGCGGCTGCCTGGCATGAACCGGCTGAGCAATGCAGACAAGCATAACCAGTAAGCAGCTGTTTAGCCTGAAATATGAGGGTCCACGATTAAACAGCGTATACAAACCAGATTTATTATATTTATTCATCTGTACGCGTGGGGTCTCCATATTGCGCCTCGCCGTTCTTTTAACTATAGACCATAAAACACTACTAATGTCCCGTTAACCTGTAGCGAATGCAGTTGACACGTAAGTGGCAAGCAGGTTTTGAGCTGAATTGAGCAATATGGACATGAAACCGGTATAGCCGGATCAGGACACGCAAAACAGGCTATCCATGGCAGGACGGGGTGTATAGCATCTCGTTTTTTTTACTTTTTTCGAATATGTGTAACCCGCTAATCATCTATCAACAAGTGACCAAAATAAGAGAAGATACCGATCGTAACACCTGTGATGAACTGCGCGTGCACCAGGTATGAAAATTTCCTTAATTCTTTGGGTGTATAGTGCCATTTAAGGAACATGCCAAACGCACCCTGCCAGATAAGTAAAACCAGAACTGCCGGGAAGAACAGGATTTTCATCGGCATGCCCATCATAAAAATGTGTAACAGAATTACCGCTATCGTAGCGATGCCGACATAGGCATGGGTACGGTTCAATATTCCCAACACACGGTAAATCAGCGGACTGTCGACAGTGGGCGAATAACCCGGCAACAGACGTTTGGCAAGGGTGCCTTTACCCAGCAGTATTTTTAGCAGGCTACGCCCATATATAAAAAGTAAGGCCCAGAGCCCGACTTCACCGAACCCCCCGCCAATTTCGCTTAGGTACGTTTCACGCTCTGGTACAGGCGAATATAGCGTGTAGACATAGATGAAATAGGCAACTGAAACAGCAAAAACAATCGCTGTATAGATTAGAAATGCCTTAACACCTTTCATTTTTTGAAGCAATTTATCAGCCGGTTTTCTGAAAATATTTATTTATCGACATGCTCAATGATAACCGATAACCGGGATCTTGTTATGATATGTTAGTTGATTTTGACGTGGTTAAGCAGTATTCGGCCTTCAGCCGACGGAAGGTACAACTACTTGCAAAGACTGTTGGTCTATACCGGCTTTCTGCCGCGTGGGCTCCAGGTTGACCGCGCCATTGTACTGCGTGCGTTCAACTCCTCGGTATATTGTGTTGCATAGGCGGTAACATCCTTGAGTGACCCGCATCGCTGTCCGACGATGGTGGAACGTCCATTCTCCAATACATAACGATGCCAGCCCTGTTTTTCACTGCCCTCGAGAGATTGTGTTTTTTCAACCAGTGCCACCTTGTAAAGGGGTGACCTGGCCCGGTCTGTGGTGTCTGTCATATTCGATACTATATCACAGAATGATGCCTGGTAATGTAAGTATGCATACCGGCCTTCAGCGCCTTCCCTTATGTCCTTTGCCTCGTTGTTCTTCTTCGTATTTGACCTTCAGGGTATTACCCTCAAACGACTTGCCATCCAGCCCGGCAATGGCAGCGCGGGCCTCGTGGCCTTCCATTTCGAGAAAACCAAACCCTTTACACTTGCCTGAAAACAGGTCTTTCACAAGTTTGATGGAACGTACCGTGCCAAACTGTGAAAACAGGGCAAGCAGGGACTCTTCGGTGGTGGTGGGCGGTAAACTGCCAACAAATAGTTTCTTCAATTTTGAAGCTCTCTTTCTTGCATTATAAAAAGTAAACCCCGCAATACCTTGCGGGGTTTAGCCTGGACATAAAACCGACAGATCGTTTAGACCTGTATGTTTGTAGCCTGTGGGCCTTTAGGTCCTTCTTCCACGTCGAAAGTCACTTGCTGACCTTCAGCCAATGTGCGGAAACCATCGCTTGCGATAGCTGAGAAGTGAGCAAAAACGTCTTTGCTGCCGTCATCAGGAGTGATAAAGCCGAAGCCTTTGGATTCGTTAAACCATTTAACGGTTCCTGTAGCCATAATTATTACCTCATTAAATATAAAAAATTAAAATTAGAACGTGTTACAAATCTTACGAGGTAATTAACAGGAGATAACTTCGAGAGAACTTCTGACAAGAACCAGGATTGATGTTGCGCTTCGTAGTGTAACCGGTTTATAACCAGAAATACCACATCTTTCTTATATTTTAGTGAGAAAATTGACCGAAAAAGGCCACTCAAGTCCATAATTTCACCTGTTCAGATCGATTGCGGCAAGAATACGGTTTAATTTTACCTTCAAATTGCATTCACACATGGCGCCCCTTATTCCGCTAAATATCATTTATCGGTCGTCTGTCTGATTTATATATTTAAGTGAACCCGTTATTAAAGTGATTTTTTTATAGAAATATCAGGTATACTCCGACCCAGGTAGTGGTGCACTCCGGTCTGCACCCGTTTTCAATGTGGTAATCCTTCCCGATTCACCTCAAAATACACAAGCAAGTTTCTGCCTGGACCGTCCCAAACCAACTGTATTGGGCAGGCCGATCCATGGAGAACATTTTAGCATGTCATTTGAATCCCTCGGTCTCAGGGCCGAATTACTCCGTGCTGTATCCGAAAAAGGCTATAGCGTCCCCACACCGATACAGCGGCAGGCAATCCCTGTGATCCTTGCAGGTCAGGACATCATGGGCGGCGCACAAACGGGCACTGGTAAAACCGCCGGTTTCACTCTGCCGTTATTACAAAGATTAATGTCATTTGATAAAACGTCAGGCCGTCGTCCCATCCGCGCCCTGGTGCTTACCCCAACCCGTGAACTGGCCGCCCAGGTGGCAGAGAGTGTACGTATCTACGGTAAACACCTGCCTTTAAGATCCACCGTGGTTTTCGGTGGTGTCAGCATCAACCCGCAAAAAATGAAACTCATCAAGGGTGTAGATATTCTGGTCGCCACACCGGGCAGGTTACTGGATCATGTCAGCCAGAATTCGGTCAACCTTTCAAAGGTCGATATTCTGGTTCTTGATGAGGCCGACCGCATGCTCGATATGGGATTTATTCATGATATCCGCAAGATTCTCGCATTGCTGCCCGGGCAAAAGCAGACGTTATTATTCTCCGCCACATTCTCGGCTGAAATCAAAAAACTGGCAAATAAGCTGCTCAAGTCACCTGCCCTGATAGAGGTTGCACGACGCAATGCAACCGCAGAAAGTGTCACACAGGTCGTTCACCCGGTAGATAAAAGTCGTAAACGTGAGCTGCTTTCATATCTGATTGGCTCAAAAAACTGGCAACAGGTACTGGTATTCACCCGCACCAAGCATGGTGCCAACCGCCTGTCAGAACAACTGAACAAAGATGGCATTATAGCGTCCGCGATTCATGGCAACAAAAGCCAGGGCGCGCGCACCAGGGCACTGGCTGATTTTAAATCTGGCAAGGTACGCGTGCTGGTCGCAACGGATATTGCTGCACGTGGACTGGACATTGATCAATTACCGCATGTGGTGAACTTTGAATTACCCAATGTTGCGGAAGATTACGTTCACCGCATTGGTCGCACGGGTCGTGCCGGCAATGATGGTGAAGCCATGTCGCTGGTGTGTATAGATGAATTGAAATTACTTAAGGATATCGAACGTCTGATAAAACACAAAATCCCCGGGGATGTGATCGACGGTTTTGAACCCGATCCTTCCATCAAGGCAGAGCCTGTTAACAAGGGACGTGGCAAGCAACACAATACAAGAAAGTCCACCAGAAATAAATCAACTGGAAACAAAGCAGCATCACATCGGGGCAACCAGAACCGGCCACGGAATCAGGGGCGTCGCAACTTACAGGGTGCGCGTCAGTAACAAGCAAGCCATGCAATTTAGCCGCCTGCCTCTTTGACAAATAACCCTTCCTCAAAAAAGGTATCAAGCCATCCCCGTGGCTTTTTACCACATCAAAAGCAGGTATTTCAGGCGAGCGGCGGTAAACAGTCGGCCATCTATCGTTTTTGCTTGAGAAAACAACCTGAACCCTCACAGAATGCAGTAAAATGTAATGACATATGGTGACATTTTTGTAAAAATCATCATTGCTGCCCTGCTAAATTTACGAAGCGCATATCAATGTGAAGATATGGAATCGGTATAGCCAGATAAAAACTGTCTGCCGCAGGGATGCGGCAGTCAAGCCGCAAACACTGGATAGAAAATAATACAGACACACTTAAATACAAGGAATCGGGGGCGTGTAAAATGACTCGTATAGATAAGCCAGCACCTCAGGAATTGGCATACGAAGATCTTGAAAAGATCAAGCAATGCGCCATCAGGAAATCCTTCAGGAAAGACGAAGTCATTTTTGCTGAAGGTGATGAAGCCGGGAACATGTACTATATCGAGTCCGGCGAACTGTCTGTCGTGATTCAGAAGTTCACCAGACAGGAAACAGTTGCATCGTTAAAAGCGGGTGACTGCGTCGGTGAAATGCCCTTCTTCAATGGTGAGAAACGCTCCGCTTCGGTGATTGCACAAACCGATTCTGTGTTGTTTGTGATTAGCAGGACGGCCTTCACGAAGTTACTGTCAGAAGACAAGGCACTGTCTTCCCGTGTCAAGGCAATCATCGAGGAACGGTATCTGGATCTTGCAGAAAAAGAAACCCTGATAGATGATCACACAACCGGCCATAGCGGAAAATTCCACCTCGGGATCAAGGGAGACCCCTCATTAAGGGAATCCGCATTTGTACGGGAACGCTACGAAAGCGTGGTGGATGGTGTACTGGCACAATTACAACCGGCATTGTACGACCTGTTGATGAATCGATGTGTGTACGAGGTGCTGATTCACTTCAACAGTGGCGAGGTACTGGTTAAATCCGTATTTAATCCGTTTGTGGACGATATACACCCTGTTACCAAGCTGGTCAGCAAGGCCTATGTCAATCGGCATTTCCCGATACTGGCCTATGACGAAAAAATCAGCATGGTCGGGCGTATGATGACACATCTTTCCGGGGATCCATGCCTGGAAAATCTGGATGATATTAAAAGAAGCAAATTTGAAATGTCCTACAAATCATGGAGCCCGCCCAGTCCAAAGGACGTTGCCAATACTGTTTCCAGGCTTTTATCCTTGAGAAATATTCCTGACTTTTATCTGCGTAACTTTACCATCAGTATGATCCGCGACTCCATACGACTACAGTTTAATTGTGACGGGACACATTTACTTGATGGCGAGTCTTATCAGGAGTTCGTCAAGGACAACCTGATCGAGGAAGATGAGCCATTTGAGATGGATCGACGTAAAACCAGCCGAAGAAACCGGATCAATGACCCGGAGCACCTGGATACCTTTTCTGACCGCAGAAGACCACCGGGACGACGCCAGCAAGACTGGGATGCGTTATGTCAGGAACTGGATGCATAGTCATTTATTATGACCTGGAAAACGAACGCCTGCCCGCAACGTTTTTTTATAATCACAATCTCCACCCCGTAAAATTTAATGCATATTTCATCCGATTGTGAAAAGATGCCTGCCATGAACACGCAAAACGGCCCGGATAGCCACGCCCTCAACATCCTGCAAGGTATCTTCGGCTACGAAACCTTCCGTCCTCAACAGCAGGAAATTGTCGATCATCTGATTGATAGTGGCGATGCACTGGTGTTGATGCCTACAGGCGGTGGCAAATCACTTTGCTATCAAATTCCATCTATCGTGCGGACCGGTGTCGGTATTATCATCTCACCATTGATCGCCCTGATGCAGGATCAGGTCAATACACTGCGACAGAACGGGGTACGCGCTGCGTTTCTCAATTCCACCCTCGGTCATGAGGAGGTACGCGCAGTAGAGATGAAACTGCATCATGACGAACTGGATCTGCTCTACGTTGCCCCCGAACGGTTGATGATGCCACGCATGCTTGATCTTCTAGATCACATCCCCGTGTCGCTCTTTGCCATCGACGAGGCCCACTGTGTCTCCCAGTGGGGTCATGATTTCCGCCCGGAGTATGTACAACTGTCGGTACTGCATGAACGTTTTCCACAAATCCCGCGCATTGCCCTGACCGCAACTGCGGATGGCACCACTCGCCGGGAAATCATACAACGTCTGGCCTTGTCCGGGGCAAGGCAATTTATCAGTGGCTTCGACCGTCCCAATATTCGCTATCGTATCAGCGAAAACATCGGCAATGCCCGCGAACAGTTACTCGGATTTATCCGCAACGAGCATCCAGGGGATGCGGGGATTGTCTACTGCCTTTCACGGAAAAGGGTAGACGATGTGGCAGCCTGGCTGACATCGAGGGAGTTGACCGCACTGCCCTACCATGCCGGCCTGTCGGCACAAGTTCGCCAACGGAACCAGGAGCGCTTCCTGCGGGAGGAAGGAGTGATCATCGTCGCGACCATCGCCTTCGGCATGGGGATAGACAAACCCGACGTGCGTTTTGTTGCTCACCTCAACCTGCCAAAGAGCCTGGAGGCCTATTATCAGGAAACGGGTCGTGCCGGGCGCGATGGCCAACCCGCCAATGCCTGGATGATGTACGGCCTGCAGGATGTAATCACCCTCAAGCAGATGCAGGCAAACTCCATTGCCCCCGAGGAAATCAAGCGAATTGAACGCCATAAACTCGATGCCATGCTCGGTCTTTGTGAGCTGACGACCTGCCGTCGTCAGGCGCTATTGCGCTATCTGGGTGATGAGTTGACCGAACCCTGCGGCAACTGTGACACCTGCCTGGAACCACCCGAAACATGGGATGCAACCGCTGCAGCACAGAAGGCACTCTCCTGTGTTCACCGCACAGGCCAGCGTTTTGGCGTCACCTACCTTGTCGACGTGCTGCTCGGCAAGGTAAATGAGCGTATCAACCGCTTCGGTCATGACAAGGTAAGCACCTATGGCATCGGCAGTGAACTCAACCAGGGTGAATGGCGCAACCTCTACCGGCAATTGATCGCCCGGGGATTGCTGGCGGTTGACCTCGAAGGCTATGGCGGCCTGCGCCTTACCGAAGAGAGCCGTCCGGTGCTGCGGGGCGAACAACCACTGCACCTGCGCAGGTTCTCACGCAAGGCCAGGGCGAAAAGCCGTGAACGAAAGGCCAGTCGCTATGCTGAAACAGGAAAAAGTAAACTGTGGCAGGCACTGCGCAGTCGTCGCCAGCAACTGGCCGACCAACAGGGGGTTCCCGCCTATATCATCTTCCACGATGCCACACTCGCCGAAATGGTGGAAAATTGTCCTGAAACCCTTGCACAAATGTCGAACATCTCCGGTATTGGCGAGCGTAAGCTGGCCGATTATGGTGAAACGTTTCTCGATGTCCTGAACGAGTACCGAAACCTGGAAGGAAAGACACAAGGCGATAGCGAGGAAGAAACGTTACATCTCTTTCGACTCGGTATGGATGCCGATGCAATTGCCGTAAAACGCGGCCTCAAGGCTACCACCATATACAACCACCTTGCCAAAGGGATAGAACGCGATGAAGTTTCACTCAGTAAGGTAGTGCCAATGCAACAACAAAAACTGGAGGCGATCCGTTTCGCAATCGAGCAATTCGATGGGGGCAAACGTCTCAAGCCGGTGTTTGATGCACTTGAAGGGGAGTTTTCCTACGAGGTGTTGCGGTGCGTCAGAGCCGATATGTCTCATTGAAACGGGGCTGTGCGTCCCTCTCGTGAACTATTTTACAGACTGTCCAGTTACTTCAGGCCTGTACCTGCCTGGCCAGACAATGGATCCTGACGAAAAAAATCAGCAAGATGTTGATAAACCTGTGGATAAACAGAATCAATTTGCTCAGGTCTTTCAAAAAACACCTCACTGAGCACTGCAAAAAATTCAGCAGGTGAGGTAGCTGCATAGCCGTCTATCACTGTTGACTCGCCTGCATGAATCCTGGCCTGTAAATCTTCAAATGCCCTGCTAAAATTGTCGGCCCATGACTGGCTGACCATGCCGGCATGTAATGGTGGAAAACCGTTTGCAACACCATTGAGCATATCCAGTTTATGAACAAATTCATGAATCACCAGGTTGCTGCCATCAAGCGGCGCCGAGGATGCCACGCCCTCCCACGACAGGATAACCGGCCCACGAAGCCATGCCTCACCACCCAGCACCTTCTTGCTGTTATGTACAACACCACTTTCATCAGTGTAAGTACTTTGTGGTACGAAGCTGTCCGGGTAAACGATTATGGACACCCAACCCCTGTACCATTCAATACCCAGGTAAAGTATTGGCAGGCATGCCTGTAATGCTATAGATATCTTCATTTCTTCTGTCAGATGATGCCCCTGTACACCTTCAAATGATTTCTTATGTAAAAGCAGGATGGCCAGACGGCGTAACTTCCCCTTCTCCCCGGCCGTTAGCCGGTCAAGCAAGGGCAAATGTGAAAATACCTCCAGCCATTGATCGTTTGATATCGTTGACTTCCTGATAATCCGCTCGTTCAGCCAGTTTCGCAGCATTGAAAACATGAGTTTTTTCCTTCATGAATTATTTACAATTCACAGACATAAAATGAATAATATTTAGCACAGTTGACCTGTTCTCACCTTTCCCTTGATATCACTTTAATCCGGCGTTGTCTGTCTTCTCCTGGCAGCGCCTTCGGTACATCTATTCGTTCAGCATAATCACGGATGTGTTGCAGTACCTCTTCGAGTAATTTTTTTAACTGGCCTTATATAGTATAGTATTGCATGTTACTTCTTAAGTATATTATATTACTTATTGTTTTTATAGATATTTTATGCCATTAATATGCGTCAATACCGGGTTGAATATATTTGCATACAGGACACTCAATGATAAAACGCATAAGTATATACTTACGCTGTTGTCCTGTTAACCCATGACGAATGTAGTTGAAATGTAAGTGGCAAGTGCGTTTCGGGCTAACCCGCAATGCGGGCATGAAACCGGCAAGCCTGATCAAGACATGCAAAACAGGATTATTGAATACATGGTTATGTGAGGGGGGGTAACCCACAGATTTGTCAGAAGATCCAATAAATTAAACCCCTCGGAATCCGATCGAACTATCCGCTGATATGAGAATCAATTATAATCTGAACCAACTATTCCAGATTACCACGTCACAACGATGTTAAGAATTAAAGACCTTTCATTACGTCGCGGCACTCGCGAACTGCTGCACGATGTCAATATCAGCTTTTATGCCGGACAGAGAGTCGGTATTACCGGTGCCAATGGTGTCGGCAAGTCCAGTCTGTTTGCGTTGATACAAAAAGAATTGCATGCAGACGCAGGCGACTTTTTCCTGACACCCAACACCACCATTGCACACGTATCACAGGAAACGCCTGCTGTTGAGACACCCGCTATCCAGTATGTAAAGGATGGTGATATCGAACTGCGCACAATTGAGAAAAAGATAAGACAGGCAGAGCTTGCTCAAGATGGAGAGTGCCTGGCCCATTTGTATTCCGACATGGAAACAATCGAGGGTTACAGCGCCAATAGTCGTGCCGGACGCCTGATGCATGGCCTGGGTTTTAGCAGTGAACAGGAATGCCTGCCGGTCAGTGCGTTCTCGGGTGGCTGGAGGATGCGACTGAACCTGGCACAGGCGTTGATGTGCCGTTCCGATTTACTGCTGCTGGATGAACCTACCAACCATCTCGATCTTGAAACCGTTATCTGGCTTGAGGACTGGTTACGCGCCTACGATGGTTTATTGTTACTGATCTCACATGATCGCGATTTTCTGGACAGTGTAACAACCCATATCGCTCACATCGAACATCAGTCTTTATCGCTGTATACCGGAAATTATTCTGCATTCGAATTACTGCGAGCCGAACAACTGGCCAATCAACAGGCACAATACCAGAAGCAACAACGCCAGATTCAGCATATGCAAAAATTTGTTGATCGCTTCCGGGCCAAGGCATCCAAGGCGACGCAGGCACAAAGTCGAATCAAGGCCCTTGAACGCATGACCATTATCGGTCAGGCACATGTTGATTCGCCATTTGATTTCAGTTTCAAAAAACCCGCCAGTCTGCCTGACCCGATATTACGCCTGGAACAGGCCAGTGCCGGTTACCAGGGCAAAGCCATAGTCAGTGATATTAATCTGAATATCGTTATCGGCGACCGCATTGGCCTGCTGGGTCATAATGGTGCCGGTAAATCGACATTGATCAAATTATTGGCCGGTGAGCTGGGCTGCATACAAGGAGAGATAATACCTGCCAGGGGTATGCAGGTTGGTTACTTTGCCCAGCATCAACTGGAACAACTGGATGGGCAGGCCAGTCCGTTATTGCATTTAAAACGAATCGACCCAAAGGCGAGTGAACAACAATTACGCAGTTATCTGGGTGGGTTTGCCTTCCATGGAGACATGGCAGTTGCGAATGTAGCACCTTTCTCTGGTGGAGAAAAGGCCAGGCTGGTATTGGCATTACTGGTTTATCAAAGGCCTAATTTTCTGTTACTGGATGAACCCACCAATCATCTTGATCTGGAGATGCGACTTGCACTGACAACAGCATTACAGGATTTTGAAGGCGCCATGATCGTGGTTTCACACGACCGTCACCTGTTGCGTACCGTTGCCGATACACTCATGCTGGTTTCGAACGGACATGTAAGTGAATTTGATGGTGATCTTGATGATTACCGTCGACTGGTCAGAGAGCAGGAAAAAATTGAACAGGGAAATGATGCTGACAGAAATAATGCCGGCATCAACAAGAAACTGTTGCGTCAACAGGCAGCGGAACATAGACAGAAACTAAAACCATTAAAAAACAAGCTTAAAAAACTCGAGCAGAAATTGGATACCCTGAACAGGGAAAAATCACAGTTGCACGAAGAATTGACCGATACTGCGATGTATGACGAAGTCAATAAACAAAAACTTCAAGGACATCTTGCCCGCCAGGCTGTGATTGAACAATCATTACAGGAAATAGAGGGTCAATGGTTGTTGTTACAGGAGGAACTTGAAGTTATAGAGGTATAATGGCCCCGAATATGCAGCCTGAACTCCATTCAGCGCTTGCATTAGCCGTGGCCATGTAACTACTCTCTACCTTTTCAGGATTTTGATTACCGATGTCGCTGTAAAGCGTATCGCATCTGAACCCTGTATTATTCGGCTGCACTCACTGCTTTATGCGCCCCGACCACACCACCCAAAAGTGATTTACTGGAAACTTTAACGAACCCCTGATCGTAAAGGAGTTGGGTCATCTCTTCCGGGGAATAGAACATTCTCAGTGCATCAACAAAATACTTTTTACAACCCTTGGCATATTTGTTGCTCTTGAATGCCCAGGCAACGACCGATACACAACCCGTCAGGTACGCGAAATAGGCCTTTTCGACCAGCCTGTTACTGGGTCGCAGCATATCACTATGATAGAAATGCCCACCTGGCTTCAGTACCCGTTTAACTTCCTTGATGAGGGGAATGAGTTTTAGATGCCGGGAGGCAAACTGTATTGTAACGATATCGAAATGATTGTCGGGAAAAGGCAACGTATGTACATCTGTAATGGTGCTATCAATATTAAAGCCCAGGGCTTTCGCCTGTTCCTGTCCAACGTGCTGCATTTCCTCGCTCCTGTCCACGGCATGGACTTTCAGGCTCGGTTGTTTTTTCAGCAGTGCGATGCCAACGGCATTTGTGCCTGCACAAACATCCAGCACTTTTTGCTGGGGTTCGACATCAATTATGGAAATAAAACTTCTCCTGAACCAGTTAATCAGGCCAAGGCTGGCAACGCGGTTGACACGGTCATAATAACCGGCGACATCGGCAAATACATCATTGATTTCATTTGACCAGATATTACCGAAAGCCTGCTCACGGATTAACTCCCGACCATCTAGATTATTTATTTTTTCTGAACATGTCATAGACTACACCTTATATTATTTGCCCGGTCCTGAAAACTGCTCTTTAAAATAAGCGCCAATCAAATATTCCCGGGGTATATTATTGACTATTCCAGCTTTATAGATTAATGGCCTTTTTGTTTCGAACCTTTATTCTCCTGACCGCTTTCATCCGTATTATGATGGCGCTCGTGGTCAGCATTTTTCATACCCTTTGGTAATATTGGAGCGGGTTCGGGTGCAAGTTGAGCAAAGCCCGAGTTTCTTTTTCCCTGCTGCACATCGTGAGGATTATGGCATTCAGTACAGACAAACCAGCGTTTCTTGCCAGTAGTAGCCCATTGACCGATGCGCTTGCCATGAATACCATCCCGCCAGTCACGATAAATGGGGCCATGACACTTGCCACATAGCTTTTGTGGCTGATTGAAATCTATTTCGTCACCGAAATTATCAACAAACTTGTTGCGCTTTTTGGTGTTATGGCAATCAAGACACCAGATCGCACCACGTCCATGCTGCAGGTTGAGGGAATCCGGAACAATATCTGTATGCATGGTCAGCTTGCGGGGCCTTTTATTCTTTGGAAGTGGCGGGTATGTGCCGTTATGACAGGCGGTACCACAAATCGGTAACAGCGCCATTTTTGCAGAACGTGGTTTCACCACTGCGACACCTTTGGAATAGTCTGCTTTAATGGGCATTTTACCCATTGGAACAGTGCCCTCGTATGGATCGCCCCACCACAATACGGCACCTGTTTTTGGAGAACACTTTACATTGGGCAAGCCAGGCTTGATCTCACGCTGGGTCACTTCGGAGGCACCCAAACGACTTTCAAAACAGATGACTTCTTTTTGAGGTTCTGCTGCCTTTTTGGTTACGACCTTCTTTTCCTGTGCTGAAGCCGATGACACGACTGCAAGTATAAGCACAATAAGTACAGCGCTGATATTATATTTTTTCATGGTACAATCTCACCTGATTTTTTTAATGTCTGGGATGGGTCCAGGGACTTCTCTCTGTCACTTACTCTTTGGCATACTTGATGTCACCAAGAAGAATACCGATCGCACCTTTTAATAGCACCGTCAGCACTATAAATCCGATCGCCCAATTGCCAATACTGTTAAATATCTCCAGTAAGGTTGGGTAATATTCGGTAAACTCGCCAATGGGTGATGGAATAGAGCCGGGGATAAGCAACCCCATGCCCTTTTCGATCCAGATGCCGACAAATGCCAGCACGCAGGCAACTACCAGTTTGTTGTGGTTCTTGCGGACACTGGGAAACAGGAGCATGACGAAGGCCACAACCATCATCGCAAGCGAACTCCAGAACCATGGCACCAGTCTGTTCAGCCCATTGTGACCGAGCATCAGATACTCCAGGCCGGCTGAGTGTTCAGTAGGGTGATAAAGGTCAGTGACCACTTCCGACAGGGTCAGGAACAGGGCAATACCGAGACACCACACTATAATCTGCGAGAGCATGTTGATGGCCTCATCCTTGATCCATAGTTTGGTATTCTTTCTGATCGTTAAAAAGACAATGATGATCAAAGACGGTCCCGCAGCAAATGCAGTGATAATAAATCGTATTGGCATCATGCCGGTGTGCCACAAGGGGCGTGCAGGCATTGTGTTGAGCAAAAAACCCGTGACGGTATGAATACTCAAGGCCCAGACGATAGCGATATAGATGATTGGCATGTAAAATAGTTTATTCAGCTTCTGGTCGGTGTATTTCATATATAGAAAATAGAAGCCACCCACCACATTGAGCACGAGATAAACGCTCAACACCAGTACATCCCAGGTCAACATGGAATTGGGCCAGTTAAATATGCCAATATAGGGAAGCATGTGCCAGACTCGATCCGGCCGCCCCATGTGGTTAAATACAAACAACAGGCACATCACGACGGCCGCGATGGCCAGCATCTCACCCAGTACCGCAACCTCATGCAGGGCCTTGTGCTTGTAGACATATGCAGGGAAAACAACGGTCACTGCTCCGGCTGCAACCCCGACAAGAAACACAAAATTGGCCAGATACAATCCCCAGCTTACCTGATCGGTCAACCCGGTAACGATCATGCCCTCGGTCCATTGCATGTAATTGCCATACATCCAGAACAGGACAAAGATACCCAGAAACCCCAGCCAGGCATAAAACTTGGGCCCTCCTTTAACGACATAGCCCACATAGTCCGTAGTAAATTTAATAATTTTTCTCATGGTACGGCGCCTCAATCGATAAAGTAGAAGAATTTAGGGTAGGTATTGGCATCCGCCTTCAACCTGAACATTCGCTTCCTTGCCAGAACCCTGCGCACTTCGCTGTCTGGATCGAGCAGGTTGCCAAATTTTCTGGCACCGACCGGACATACCTCGACACAGGCGGGATAGCGACCCTTGCGTGTACGTTGAATGCAGAAGGTGCATTTTTCCACCACCCCTTTCATGCGCGGGCGGTTACCCAGATAATGCGTCTTGGGGTTCATATCCTTACTGGAAAGGTTGGGCTCACCCCAGTTGAACCGTCTGGCCCAGTATGGGCAGGCACCGATACACATACGGCAACCGATACACCAGTTATAATCGACCACGACGATACCATCGGGCTCGCGGTAAGTTGTTCTCACCGGGCACACCTTGACGCAGGGGGGTTTCTCACACTGCATACAGGCAATCGGGAAATAGAAAGAATCTGATTCCGGGACTTTTTTGGGCTCATAATAGTGTTCGCCCTCCAGCACCACGCCCGCTGCGCTGTATGCATTACCGCCGACCTGTATGCCGTAGCCACCGGGGTAGCCATCATTCATTTTATCTATCGTGAACTCGCCCTTCTCCATTTTGAGTACCCGGATCCATTCGATTTCCTGCTTGTCACCACGTGACTGATTGTTCTCCTCAACGCAGGCCTTGACACAACGCCGGCAGCCGATGCACTTCTGGATATTGAGTGCATAACCAAACAAAACGCCCTCCTGGGCGGGCGTCCCGTCGACCGTGACCTGCTTGCCAAACTCGGAAGTATAACGGCGCTCGAGGCGGGCAATGGCCTGCTCCTTTTCTTCGTCGGTCATCAGGCGATAGTTGCCCTGAAACCACTCGGCCCAGGTTGTATTTGCCTCGGCATCATCTGAATGGGTTAACAAGGCAGCAGTACCCATCAAAGAGGCGACACTCAGGCCACCCATTTGTTTGATAAAACCTCGGCGAGAAGGCGAAACAGACTCAGTCTCCTTGTTTTTTTCCGATGGCTCTGTGGTATCACATGTGCTTGTTTGTTCGATATCAGGATTATTTTTAGGTGCTTTTTTATCGGTCACAGAATATTCCCTTCAATAGGTGGGGTAATAAATATTTTTCACGGTGTAATGATACTGTAAGTGGCTATTACCTGTCTAATATTACATAAAATAGTATAACCAACAGATATAGAGGATAAATTGATACAGATCAATCTAATTTGCTTTATTCTAATAAACAAATATATTAACAAAGGGCGTCCCCTGGACGTATAATATCTATACTGCTAGCAGTAGCGCAATACTAACCCGGGAATCGTACATACAAATGAATCAAAAACCAAAAACACTCAATCAAAAAACCAAAATATACTTTGGACCGCCGCTGTCGGTTCTCACAGAAAATGAAGGCAATACCATGGAGATAAGCGGCAGGATCAATCGAACCGCTGAACGGTATCTGGAAATAATGCGGCAACACGGCATTGAACTGGATGAGCCGGAACGGGAGTGCCTGACCCGGATTTGTGATTTCGGCTTTATGGCAACCTACGAAATCATGGAATTGGCCGACGAGGTACGTGCTGCGGAATTCGAGGTTGAAGGGCTGGATAGAGAGGCCTTGATCAGT
>DRJK01000036.1 GCA_011052215.1 Gammaproteobacteria bacterium | reverse complement strand
CGCTTAATCCTTGCGTTAATGTTTCTTCCTACGCGTTAGCGTATTTGTTCAACAGGTTCTTAGGCAGACTATAAACCTCCCAAAAGTTTATAGTCTGCCAATAAGTTTATATATCTACCGGTTAGTTTATACCTGTATAAACTACATTTCCCGCGATTTTTTCACTATTCTGTCTTCAAGCCCTATTTCTTTAATGGAGTATTCACTGGCATACCAGAGTTTTTCTTTTCTTGACCAGGTGCCGCCGATTGCTTTTATTTGTTTTTGCAGGTTTTCTTCAAGGAATCCAATCCTGACCGGGACTTGCCTGGTGTGTTCAGCCCGGGTCAGGACGGGCCTTTCTTCTTCATGCGGGTGGGGCGGTGGTGGTGTCCAGTCATTTTCATCGATGATCAGTTCTATGGTCTTGTATCGCTTGTGTTTATGGTAGTCGTACCGGTAGCGCACACAAACCAGTTTGTCTCCATATTGTTTGACCAGCTTGTGTGTGCCCTTCTGGCCGGGCCGGTAGGTTGCCTTGACTTGCATTGTCGCCTCCTGCGTTGTTTGTTCCCTTGTTTATGTTTGCCTGGTTGAGTTTAGCCCTGATTATCAAGTAAGGGTTTCAGATATTGCCCGGTGTAGGAATGCTTACATGCTGCGATGTCTTCCGGTGTGCCTTCGACAATTATTTTCCCGCCCTTGATGCCGCCTCCGGGTCCGAGGTCGATGACCCAGTCTGCGGTTTTGATGACGTCGAGATTATGCTCGATAACGACGATGGTATTGCCGTGGTCACGCAGCCGATGCAGCACGGCCAGCAGTTGTCTGATGTCGTGGAAGTGCAGCCCGGTGGTGGGTTCGTCCAGAATATAAAGTGTATTGCCGGTGTCACGTTTTGACAGCTCGCGCGACAGTTTGATGCGTTGCGCTTCACCACCTGAAAGGGTGGTTGCATTCTGCCCGAGCCGGATGTAGGACAGGCCGACATCGAGCAGGGTTTGCAGTTTCTTTTTGACCACCGGGATATTTTGAAAAAATTCGCGGGCATCCTCGACCGTCATTTCCAGTACATCGTAGATGTTCTTGCCTTTGTAACGGATATCGAGCGTTTCCCGGTTGTAACGTTTTGACTTGCAGACATCGCAGGTGACATAGATGTCGGGCAGGAAGTGCATTTCCACTTTTATTACACCGTCGCCCTGGCAGGACTCGCAACGGCCTCCCTTGACGTTAAAGCTGAAACGGCCGGGCATGTAACCGCGTGAACGCGCCTCTTGCGTGCCGGCAAACAGTTCGCGAATCGGTGTGAACAGACCGGTGTAGGTGGCCGGGTTGGATCGGGGGGTACGGCCAATCGGGCTCTGGTCGATATCAACGACCTTGTCGATCTGTTCCAGTCCTTCAAATGATTCATGCGGGGCAGGGGTGTTGCTGTTCTTGTTGAGTTTCTGGGCAACGTATTTATAAAAGGTGTCATTGATCAGGGTCGACTTGCCGGAACCGGATACGCCGGTAACCGCGGTCATCAGTCCGACGGGTATATCAACGGTGATATTCCTGAGGTTGTTGCCCGTGGCACCGCGAATGGTCAGTTGTCTGTCTTTATCGACCGGGGTTCTCTTTTTCGGCAGTTCTATTTTCAGTTTACCCGACAGGTATTTTCCGGTCAGTGAGTTTTTGTTTTTAATGACTTCTTCGGGTGTGCCCTGGGCGATGATCCTGCCGCCGTGCACACCGGCACCGGGGCCGATATCAATGACGTGGTCGGCGGAGCGGATGGCATCTTCATCGTGTTCGACAACGATGACGGTATTGCCGAGATCACGCAGGAAGTTCAGTGTATTGAGCAGGCGCTGGTTATCACGTTGATGCAGGCCGATGGAAGGTTCGTCGAGTACATACATGACGCCAACCAGCCCGGCACCGATCTGGCTGGCCAGCCTGATGCGCTGTGCCTCGCCACCAGACAAGGTGTCGGCGCTGCGTTCCAGCGTCAGGTAGTCGAGACCGACGTTAACGAGGAAGTTGAGCCGCTGGCTGATTTCGGTAACGATTTTATCGGCGATTTTCCCGCGTTTGCCTGGCAATGTCAGTTTTTCGAAAAATGCCTGGGCAACATCAATCGGCATGCTGGCGATGTCGGGTATGGTTTTGTCGGTAATGTAGACATGGCGTGACGAGCGGGTAAGACGGGCGCCGTGACAATCCGGGCAGGTCTGTACGCTCAGGTATTTGGACAGTTCTTCGCGCACGACGTTGGACTCGGTTTCCCGGTAACGTCGCTCCATGTTACAGATGATGCCTTCAAACGGGTGGTTCTTGCGGGTCAGGCCACCGCGTTCATTAAAATATTCAAACTCGATGATTTCATCATTACTGCCATACAGGATAACCTGACGGTTTTGCTCTTCGAGTTGCTCGAACGGGGTTTCAATATTGAAACCGTAGTGGTCGGCCAGCGAGCTGATCAGGTTAAAATAATAGGCATTACGTCGATCCCAGCCCCGTATGGCACCACCGGCCAGACTCAGCTGCGGGTTGATAACGACAAGTTGCGGGTCAAAAAATGATTTGTTACCCAGCCCGTCGCAGGTCGGGCAGGCACCAACCGGGTTGTTGAACGAGAACAGGCGGGGCTCGAGTTCGCTCAGACTGTAGCCGCATTGCGGGCAGGCAAAACGGGCGGAGAATACCAGGTCCTGCCGGGTGTCATCGTCCATCCATGAAACGTGTGCCGTGCCATCGCTTAATCGAAGTGCGGTCTCAAAGGATTCGGCCAGTCGCAATTCCAGTTCTTCCTTGACCTTGAACCGGTCGACGACGGCCTCGATAGTATGTTTTTGATGCAGGTCCATAACCGGGGCATCATCAAGGTCAACGACGATGTTGTCGATACGTGCGCGGATAAACCCCTGTGACTTCAGCTCTTCGATGACATGCAGGTGTTCACCCTTGCGATCATGTACCATCGGCGCCAGCAGCATGAGTTTGCTACCGGCGGGCAGGCCCATGACATGATCAACCATCTGGCTGACGGTCTGCGCCTCGAGTGTAATGTCGTGGTCCGGGCAGCGCGGGTCACCGGCACGGGCATACAGCAGTCGCAGGTAGTCGTAGATTTCGGTGATGGTGCCGACGGTCGATCGCGGGTTATGAGAGGTGGATTTCTGCTCGATCGAAATCGCCGGCGACAGGCCCTCGATGTGGTCGACATCGGGTTTTTCCATCATCGACAGGAACTGGCGCGCATAGGCCGACAGCGATTCCACATAGCGGCGTTGTCCTTCGGCGTAAATGGTGTCAAAGGCGAGTGATGACTTGCCCGAGCCGGATAACCCGGTAATGACAATCAGTTTGTCTCGCGGTATATCAACATCAATATTTTGAAGGTTATGGGTCCGCGCCCCGCGGATCATGATTGTATCCATGTTGTGTTATTACCAGTTATTATTGCAACCTGTTATTATACGCTATTTTATAACGATTGATGCACAGGATGTACCCTTGAGTTCAGGCAGTAAGCACCTCCATATGACACCACTGGAAAAACGGGCGGCCCTGTCGCTGGCCGGTATATTTTCCATACGCATGTTGGGGCTGTTCATGCTGCTCCCGGTCATCAGCCTGTACCAGGATAAATTGATCGGTGCGACACCGGCGCTGATCGGTTTAGCCATTGGCGTCTACGGTTTTACCCAGAGCCTGCTACAGATTCCGTTTGGCCTGGTCTCGGACCGGATCGGCCGCAAACCGGTTATATTCATTGGCCTGTTGTTATTCGCACTGGGCAGTGTGATTGCCGCACAGTCAGATACGATTTACGGCATTATCGCCGGCCGGGCCGTGCAGGGTTGCGGAGCCATTGCAGCGGCCATCATGGCGCTGGCAGCCGACCTGACCCGGGAGGAACACCGCACCAAGGCCATGGCCCTGATCGGCATGAGTATCGGGGCAGCCTTTGCACTGGCGCTGGTCGTGGGCCCCTTGCTGGATCACTGGATCGGGCTGAGTGGCCTGTTCTGGTTTACCGCGGCCATGGCGATAGCCGGTATCGTTGTACTGATTTTTATCGTGCCGACACCGGTTAGTCGACGTATCCATGGCGACGCCGAGCCGGTTCCTTCGCAGTTCCGGAGAATCCTGAAGGATACACAGTTAATGCGGCTGGATGCCGGTATCTTTCTGTTACACATGATCCTGACGGCCAGTTTTGTGGTTTTTCCGCAGGTACTGGAAAAGGAGTTGGGGTTGGCATCATTCAACCACTGGAAGGTCTACCTGCCGGTGCTGCTTTTATCGGTGATGACGATGATACCGTTTATTATCATGGCAGAACGCGGCCATAAAATAAAAAAAGTTTTCATTGGCGGGGTCTTTTTCATCGGCCTGTCACAACTGGGCCTGTCTTTCATGCATGGCCGGTTCTGGGCGGCGGTTTTCCTGCTGTTTGTCTTCTTTACCGCATTCAACCTGCTTGAGGCCAGCCTGCCATCACTGGTTTCCAAAATGGCGCCAACGGAAAGCAAGGGAACGGCCATGGGGTTTTATTCCAGCAGTCAGTTTATGGGTGCATTTCTCGGCGGCAGCCTGGGCGGTCTGTTGCTTGGTCAGGCGGGTTACTCCGGTGTGTTCCTGCTCTCCGCCGGCATGGCCCTGCTCTGGTTGCTGATTGCAAGCACCATGAAAGAGCCACAATACCTGGCCAGTTATTTGCTTAACATCGGCAACCTGGAACCGGACCAGGCCACGCTACTGGCCACCGAGCTGAATAATATACCCGGCGTGGCGGAAGCCGTTGTTATTACAAAGGATCAGGTCGCCTACCTGAAGGTTGACAACGAAATACTCGATGAAGACAGCCTGCTTAAATATTCTGTTTCCCCCCGCGATTAAAAAATCTCGTGGTAAGGCTGGTTTTTTAAATGTTATAGTTGTGCCGCAGACAGAACAGACATGAAATGTTTTGCACTTGATAAACGACAATACACTTAAAAGTTAAAATCAAAACATTGGAGATAAGGAAATGGCACGAGGAGTGAACAAGGTAATTATTGTAGGTAACGTTGGCCAGGACCCGGAAGTCCGTTATATGCCAAGCGGTTCAGCCGTGGCCGAGATATCGGTTGCAACATCCGAACAGTGGAAGGACAAGCAGTCTGGTGAAAAGCAGGAACGCACCGAGTGGCATCGGGTGACATTTTTTGGCCGTCTGGCCGAGATTGTCGGTGAATATATACGCAAGGGTTCACAGATTTACGTCGAGGGTTCGATCCGCACCGAAAAGTGGCAGGACAAGCAGGGCAATGACCGTTATACCACCAAGATCATTGCCAACGAGATGCAAATGCTGGGCAGCCGTACCGGTGGCAGTGCCGGTTTTCAGAATACAGCCCCACAGGCGCCACAACAACAGGCCGCACCAGCGGCGGCACCGGCAGGTGCATCGGCTGATTTTGATGATGATATCCCGTTCTGAGACAGAACCGATGATTATGTAACGTTATTATTTTATAGAGCCACCACCGTCCTGTTAACTTTATGAAGCACATAACAATGTGAGGACATGAAACCGGACCAGCCAGATCAAGACCGTCTGCCGCACGGACGCGGCAGCCGAGCCGCCATGGATGGCATGTTTTGCGTGTCTTGATTTGGCTGGTCCGGTTTCATGTCCGGATTGCTGGCTAGCCCGAAACGCACTTGCCGCTTACATTTCAACTATATTCGTTACATGTTAACGGGAAGTACATGTTAACGGGACAGTCGTGATAGAGAGTTTAAATTAAGGAGCCTCTGCTTAATCCATGAACATCTCAATGGACCGGGCCACCCCTGTTTTTCCGGTACGGGTGTTACAACAATAATTATTTGTAATTTCACCATACAGACCCTGATGCGGGTAATGCCATGAGTGAATGCTTCACACCAAGCTGAATCTATGCAAAAATCTGCAAGTATTTATAAAAAGGATTGTATTCAATATGTTGATTCCAGTCATACTTTCCGGCGGGGCCGGCACGCGTTTATGGCCGATCTCACGTGAGGCACATCCCAAGCCTTTTATGCGTTTGCCGGATGGCGAGGGTTTGTTACAGAAAACAGCAAAACGTTGTGCGTTGCTGGAGGGTGTCAAAACCATACTGACCATTACAAATCGCGAGTATTATTTCCAGACGCGTGATGAGTATGCAGAACTGGATACTGCAAAGGAACTGGATTTTTCCTATGTACTGGAACCCTGCGCAAGAAACACGGCGCCGGCCATTGCCATGGCGGCCATGTCGCTGCTTGAAATGGAAGATGCCATTATGCTGGTTCTGCCAGCCGACCATATCATTAAAAATCAGCGGGCCTTTTCGGCTGCGGTCAAAACGGCAACCGCCCTGGCCGAAAAAAATTACCTGGTGACATTCGGTATCCAGCCCGACAGGCCGGAAACGGGTTACGGTTATATAAGGAAAGGATCCGCGCTGGATGAAAAAAACGGGTCCTGTACGGTGGAAGAGTTTGTCGAGAAGCCGGATCTGGCCACGGCCGTGGGTTACCTCAAGTCAGATGGCTATCTGTGGAATTCCGGTATGTTTTGCTTTAAACCCGCGATCTTTCTGAAGGCACTTGAACAGCATGATCCCGAAATTTATACCAGTGTGCAGGCATGCTGGGACAAAACAAATGGTGAGATCCAGCCGCTGGATCTCGATGCCGACAGTTTTGCCGGCATACCGGCTGACTCCATTGATTATGCCGTTATGGAGCGGGCGGATGACGTTGCCGTTGTTGCCTGTGATATTGGCTGGAGTGATGTGGGTTCGTGGGATTCGGTCAGTGAATTGATGCCGCCAGATGCCGATGGTAACCGACTGATTGGCGATGGCATACTGATTGATACACGCGATTCCTATGTTCACAGTGAAAGCAGGCTTGTCGCCATGGTGGGTGTTGACGGGCTGATTGTTGTGGACACAGCCGACGCGTTGCTGGTGGCTGATCGCGAAAAGGCCCAGGATGTTAAAAAGATTGTCGAGCAGCTCAAGGCACAGGATCATGAAGCCTACCGTTACCACCGAACGGTTCATCGGCCATGGGGTACATACACCGTTCTCGAAGAGGGGCCGCGGTTCAAGATCAAGCGTATTGCAGTTAAATCAGGGGCCACCCTGTCATTACAGAAACACCACCACCGCAGTGAACACTGGATAGTGGTTTCCGGGACGGCCGAGGTTGTTAACGGTGACGAAAAGTTTATGGTCTACACCGATCAGTCGACCTATATTCCGGCCGGCAACAAACACCGTTTAAGTAACCCGGGTATTACCGATCTGGTCATGATCGAGGTACAAAGTGGTGAGTACCTTGGTGAGGACGACATTGTTCGTTTCGATGACGAGTATGGCCGGGTTTGAGGCCGGCGCTCAAGACGTAGTTGTTTGAACCCGATCTGATATTTTTTATCCGACCGGTTTGATCTGCCTGTTCTCACCACGGGCCGTTTTATTGCCTGTGCTGTCATCTCTTCCCTTTACGTGGCATGTTTCTTTTATTATTATCTGTAGCCGGGTATTGCAACTGGCCCCGGAGAGGTTGACGAGCCCGGAGAAACAAAAGACAGAAGAAAGTAAAACGAGGCGGCATAACCTGGTCTTCTGGAGGTTATTTCCTTAAAAAACAAGGTTTTATAAGGAAAAAATATAGATTTAAGTATTATATCAAATACTTATATTATGCTTGATATATGTCAATTACAATATTATGAAACTTCTGTAATTTCTATTTAACTGAATATAACCTATTAACATTGATAAAAGGAGTGTCTCTGTATGTCACTCATAGTTGGCGAGAAAACCGTTTCCACAGACGACGAAGGCTACCTGATGAATCCGGATGACTGGAGTAAAGAAGTATGTGAGCGTCTGGCGAAGAGTGAAGGCATTGAACTCAATGATGAGTACTGGAAAATAATAACCTGTATGCGTGATTATTTTGATGACCACAAAATAGCGCCCGGCACGCGTATTGTGGCAAAATTTATTGCAGAAGATCTGGGTTATGGTAAAAAAGCAAGGAATTATCTCTTCAAGATATTTCCCTATGGATATGTGAAACAGGCCTGTAAAATTGCCGGGATGAGGCGCCCGAGATCATGGAGTACAGGATAAGTTATTAACATTGAGGTGGGCTGGAAGCCCGCCGGAGCTGGATGAAACGATGGCGGGAAATCCATTTTAACCGGATTTCCCTCGCGACGATCATCAGAAACCGGCAATTACCTGGGTAATTGAACTGTTTTTAGTGGTTTATCTATACCGGCTTGTCCACGGGTGTTGTAGAATAATCAGTAGAATAACAAATGAAACTATATATTAAGGATCAGGTGAAGTGATTACTCATGCCGCTGATTTGGTGGAATTCGCCTCCGACGCTGCCCTGGCCATCGATGTCGATGCCAGAATCGTCGCCTGGAACGCCCAGGCGCAAAGATTGCTCGGCTTCACTTCAGCCGAGGCGATTGGTCAGCCGTGCTGCAAAGTGTTGCAGGCCACCCTGCCCGGCGGCGAGCCTCTGTGCCATCCCGATTGTGATGTCCTGCGGTCTTTCCGCAATTGCATTCCCTACAGTGTGCCCAGCTGTCGCCTGCGACACCGGAGCGGTAAATGGGTCATGGCCAGCATCGCCTCGGTCGCCATGTCGGAACGGGCCCGCCGTATGGATGTCAACAAAACCATGTCGATCATTTTCCTTCGGGGCGGGGCGGCAGAAACGCCTGTGCCACAGAATCATACGCTACAGGTATTTACCCTCGGTGGTTTCGGTATCGTGGTGGGTGGGCACAGCGTTGATGTCGGCAAGTGGAAGCGCAAACATGCCGTGACGCTGCTGAAATACCTGGTCACCCAACTCGACCGTCCCGTGCATCGCGAGCGCCTGATCGACTGCCTGTGGCCGGATGTCGATGAAAGGCAGGGTTGGGGCCGCCTCAAGGTCACCATGTATTATCTACGGAGTGAATTACGCGCAAACGGCATAAGCGATGACGCCGTGAAAACGATCGATAACGCATACCTGCTCAGACGCGATGCGATCTGGGTAGACACCCATGTCTTTGAACGATTCGTCAATGAGGGGAAGGAACTGCAACAACAAGGGCAGTGGACCGATGCCCTGCATCGCTATAACGAGGCACGGCACCTGTACCGGGGTGATTACCTGGAAGAAGACATGTTTTCGGACTGGTGTGCCGAAGAGCGGGAACGGCTTCATGAGCGTTATCTGGATATGCTGGCCAGAACTGCCGAGTGCCACGCAGAATTGAACCAGCATGCCGAGGCGGTACACATTTGTCGCAAGGCCCTGGTTTTCGATCCTTGCCGGGAGAATTTTTATTATATACTGATGGAGTACCTGGTGAAGGACGGCCGTCCCGACCTGGCGCTGGTTCAGTACCGTCATTGCCAGCAGGTTATGGCCCGGGAGTTCGGTGCCGAACCCCTGCCCGAGACCCAACGCCTGTATCAGCGAATTCTCAAGGGTGGAGATAACGTCCAGCTCAGTGGATAACCCACCCCGTCTGGCCGGAAGGCCATCAGTCCGTTCCCGGTCAGGCCACCTGATCATCCCCCTCGAAATTTTTTGTTACCGGAATGTCACCGGTGCATGTTACATATTAAGTCACAATCTTTTTGTTCGGAGGACGGGTCTGGCTCAAGACGCTATGATCGAAAAGCATACAAAAGCATCTTTCGTCGCGCGTATTTGGCTGGAGCCTGGAAAAGATGGAGACACGACATGGCGTGGGCACATTCAGCATGTCCAGGGCAAAGAGGAAGAGTATTTTCAGGATTTGATGAAAATGCGCGAATTCCTGGGTCGGGTTGCCGGCGTGACAGGGCCTCCATTGACGGCACAACCGCTAAAGGACGTCACGAAATCAGAGCCAGGTACAGTTGCAAACATGAAACAGAAGGATTAGTCGGAGGTACAAATGTACTCCATTGAGCAAACGGCACAAAAGACTTGTTTTAAAAATGGTTTTTTGAATGGCACAGGTTCAACGGAGTACTGGATTCATTTGTTGCACGGATCGGGGTTTTAAACATGAAAAGGCAAGCAAATATGATTACCGGGTTTTCTACAATAAGACGGCGGTTCCCTGTTTTAGGGGTTTTAACAATTTTCCTTTGTATCGGATCAATACAGAATGCCAGTGCGGCAGATCCTGGCGAACAGGTATTTCAAAATAACTGTGCGGGATGTCATTCTGTCGGGGGCGGCGCGCTTGTCGGCCCGGATTTGGCCGGTGTCCATGACAGGCGATCACAAGCGTGGCTTGAGGGGTTCATAAAATCGTCACAATCAATGATTAACGGTGGTGATCCTGATGCAAACGCCCTGTATAAAAAATTCAACCAGATTCGCATGCCGGACATGTCTTTAACAGATGGGCAAATCACGGAAGTCCTGGTGTACATAAAAGCGGCTGGCGCGACGACCGGCACGACCGGGGCTCAAAAGCCGGCGAAGAAACCTCAAAAGGTCGCCACCAAAGAGGATCTGACCCGCGGACAAAATTTGTTTCAGGGAAAACTGCGTTTTGAGAATAATGGGCCAACCTGTATCTCTTGCCATAATGTAACAAATGATGCGGTAATTGGTGGTGGCGTTCTGGCAAAGGAATTGACCCGGGTTTTTTCCAAAATGGGTGGCACCGGGGTGCGGGCCATTCTGGGCAGGGCACCGTTTCCTGTGATGGAGGCCGCCTACAAGGATAAGCCATTAACCGAAACAGAAATATTTTCTCTGGTCACTTTTTTACAGGATGCCGATGAACAACATGCCTACCACAATCCCAGGGATTACGGAAAGGGGCTTCTCCTTAGTGGTGTAATAGGCGCGTTCATTTTATTTGTATTTTACTCCCTGCTCTGGTTGCGGCGGAGAAAAGATTCGGTAAACCAGAAAATCTATGATCGACAAGTTAAGTCCACCTAGGAAGAGCTGTGTAGAGCAGATCAACTGGGGTATGTAATTTTAACCAATAGAAATGGGTAGAAAGGCATGAGCTGGATAAAAGATATTATTTCACCAGAAACTCGGCAGTGGGAAGAGTTTTACAGAAATCGCTTCCAACACGATCGCATTGTCAGAAGCACACATGGCGTGAATTGCACAGGTGGTTGCTCCTGGCAGATCCATGTTAAAGACGGGATAGTGGTTTGGGAGACACAGCAGCTGGACTATCCACTGCTTGAGGATTCACTCCCACCCTATGAACCGCGGGGATGCCAAAGGGGAATATCCTATTCCTGGTATCTATACAGCCCGTTACGCATCAAGTACCCATTGATCAGAAGCTCACTGATTGAGGCCTTCCGTGAAGAAAAAGACAAGGCAGGCGGTGATCCGCTACGGGCATGGGAGTCTTTGCAGGCCAATACCGAAAAACGCAGGAAATATCAAAAATCGCGCGGTATGGGTGGCTTCAAGCGGGCCAGCTGGGATGAAGCACTCGAAATTATGGCGGCCGCAAATATCTATACCGCCAAGAAGTATGGACCGGACCGGGTCTTCGGATTTTCACCGATTCCTGCCATGTCCATGCTCAGTTATGCAGCAGGCGGGCGATTCCTGCAATTGTTTGGCGGGGTTAATCTCAGTTTCTACGACTGGTACTGCGACCTGCCGACCGCCTTCCCCGAAATATGGGGTGAGCAGACAGACGTTTGTGAAAGTGCAGACTGGTATAACTCAAAAATGATCGCCGACATGGGCGCGTGTCTGAACATGACACGTACGCCGGATTGCCACTTTTTCGCCGAGTCCAGGCACAATGGCACCAAGGCAGTGGTGTTCTCCCCCGACTTTTCCCAGGTTTGCAAGTATGCCGACCAGTGGGTTCCCCTGCACGCCGGCAGTGATGGCGCATTCTGGATGGCGGTTTCGCATGTTATCCTGAAAGAGTTCCATCATGATAAACAAACCCCCTATTTCCTTGATTATGCCAAGCAATACACCGACAGTGCGTTCCTGGTAAAACTTGAGAAAGACGGTGATCACTATAAACCGGGCCGGTTGTTGCGCGCCAACGAGTTGCAGGAATACAAGGACATCAGCAATGGTGACTGGAAATTCGTCAGCTGCGATGAAAATGACGGGCGCATGGTGGTTCCTAAAGGCTCGATGGGCCATCGCTGGGACAAAGAGCCCGGCAAATGGAACATGAAACTCGAAAATACGGTAGACGACAAACCCTATGATCCCGCATTGACGTTCCTGAACAGCAATGATGCTGTTGTGCCAACCGAGTTTGTCGAATGGGGACTCGATAGCAAATCATTGAGAGGGGTCCCGGTCAAACAGGTCAATACCACCTCGGGAACCGAGGCGGTTACCACGGTGTATGACCTGATCATGGCACAGTACGGGGTTGGTCGCGGTCTCGATGGAGATTATCCTGCTGACTATACCGATAAAGATGCATCCTACACACCGGCCTGGCAAGAGATCTTCACCGGCGTCGATTCCAGAACGGTTCTGCAGTTTGCGCGGGAGTGGGCCAATACCGCCGATATAACCAAAGGCAAATGCATGATCATTGTCGGTGCCGGTATCAACCACTGGTACCACGCCAACCTGATGTATCGCGCCGGGGCGATGGCCTTGATGCTAAGCGGATGCGTTGGACGTAACGGCGGGGGTCTTAACCACTATGTAGGGCAAGAAAAACTCGCACCCTCGGACTCCTGGGGCAGCATTGCATTTGCAAAGGACTGGCACGATGCGGTCCGGTTGCAGCAGGCACCCTTGTGGCATTACATCAATACCTGTCAGTACCGTTATGATGGCCAGTATTCCCGATATAACACCGTTCCCGATAACGAAATGACGAAGATGCACACGGCGGATACCATCTATAAATCGGTGCGTAACGGCTGGATGCCCTATTATCCGCAGTTTAAAGCCAACACACTCGAACTGTGCAAGGAGGCAATAAAGGCCGGGGCAAAAGACGATGAGGGCATCAAAAAGGCCGTCCTGGAAAAACTGAAGTCCAAGGAACTCGAATACTCGATCGCCGATCCGGAGGCCGAGGAAAACCATCCCAAGGTCTGGTACATCTGGCGCGGCAATGCCATCACCGGCAGTATGAAAGGTCATGAATACTGCCTGAAGCATTATCTGGGCACGCACTCCAATGTTATCGGCAAGGATTCGGACGATCATCCCGAAGAAGTAAAATGGCATGATGTCGCACCGGTCGGAAAAATGGATCTGGTCGTAGACCTGAATTTCCGCATGGATTCATCGGCCCTTTATTCCGATATCGTGCTGCCAGCGGCTTCCTGGTACGAAAAGGCGGATCTGAACAGCACAGACCTGCATTCCTTCATCCACCCGCTGTCAGCGGCGATTCCCCCTGTGTGGGAATCCAAGACGGATTGGGATATTTTCAAGGCATTGTCAAAGGCCACCAGTGAACTGGCGAAGACGCATTTCTCTGAGCCACAGAAGGACATCATTGCCGCCCCGTTGTCGCATGATACCGCCGATGAGATTACCCAGCCGGTGATCAAGGACTGGTACAAGGGTGAATGTGAGGCAATCCCCGGCAAGTCCATGCACAAGCTTGCGATTGTCGATCGCGACTACACCAAGCTCTACGAGAAGTACATCACCCTCGGCGACAATATCAGGGCAAAGGGCCTGGGCGCACATGGCAATCACTATATGTGCGAGGCCGAGTACGATGAAATGATTGAATCCAATCATTTCCCGACACGCGAATTCGATGGCAAGGTCTATCCATCCATCGAAGAAGACGAGATGGCGGCCAATGCGGTACTCCACCTTTCTACTCTGACCAACGGCAAGTTGACGGTCAGGGCGTATGAAAACATGGAGAAGAAAACCGGTCTTGATCTGGTCGATCTTGGCAAAGGCAGTGAAGATGTAAAAATACGTTATGCAGATTTGCAGGCCCAGCCAAGGCGATACAATACCTCTCCGCTGTGGTCAGGCCTGATGAATGATGGCAGGGCGTATTGTGCCTATACCTATAATTACGACAGGTTGGTTCCCTGGAGGACATTGACCGGTCGCCAGCATTTTTATCTCGATCATGAGATGTATATCGGTTATGGCGAGAATCTGCCAACCTATAAACCGGCGCCAAAACCCGAGGTTTACGGAGATTTGAAAGAAACCTTGAAAAATGGTGAGGCCTTGGTGCTTAACTATCTCACTCCCCATGGAAAATGGCATATCCATTCGACCTATATGGAAAACCTGCGCATGTTGACGCTGTCCCGCGGTTGTGAGCCTTGCTGGATGAGTGAGGTTGATGCCAAAAAACTTGGAATTCAGGATAACGACTGGGTCGAGGTCCATAATGACCACGGTGTGTATTGCACACGGGCGGTGGTGAGTGCACGCATTCCTCGCGGGGTCTGTATCGTGTATCACGTACCGGAAAGAACCGTGGGAATTCCAAAATCACAACTTCGTGGTGGCAGGCGTGGTGGTGGCCATAACAGTGTGACGCGAATTCACCTGAAGCCCAATTATCTGGCAGGTGGTTACGGTCAATTCAGCTACCACTTTAATTACTGGGGCCCCATTGCACCGCAACGGGATACTCACGTAATTGTGAAGAGAATGGATAAAGTTGTTTTTTAATTCTTAAAGTTAAACTTTATGTAGGAAAAAAAGATGGATATACGATCACAAATTTCGATGGTTTTTCATTTAGACAAATGTATTGGTTGTCATACCTGTTCTGTTGCTTGCAAGAATATCTGGACAGACCGTAAAGGTGCAGAATACATGTGGTGGAACAATGTGGAGACCAAACCGGGAACCGGTTATCCAGGGAAATGGGAAGATCAGGACATCTATAAAGGCGGCTGGGAAAAGAAGGGTAACGATATCAAATTAAAAGGTGCGGGCAAGAAAAAGGGCCTGAGCAATATTTTTCACAATCCCCACATGCCGGTAATTGACGATTATTATGAGCCCTTCACCTACAAATATCTGGATCTCATCGAATCGCCCGAGGTTGACGACCAACCGACGGCCCGCCCGGTTTCACTGATTACCGGGAAACCCATGGACATCAAAATGGGGCCAAACTGGGACGACGATTTAAGTGGTACGCCGGATTACGCCAGAAATGATGTCAATCTCAAAAATCTTTCACCTGCGGAACAGCAGGCAATGTTTCAACTTGAGAAAATGGCCTTTTTCTACCTGCCGCGGATTTGTAACCATTGTTTGAATCCGGCATGTGTTGCATCGTGCCCTTCTGGCGCGATATACAAACGAGGGGAAGACGGTATTGTCCTGATTAACCAGAAGGTCTGCCGTGCCTGGCGCATGTGCGTCACCGCCTGCCCCTATAAGAAGTCATATTACAACTGGCATACCGGTAAATCAGAAAAATGCATACTTTGTTATCCACGCATTGAGGCGGGTTATGCCCCCGCATGTATGCACTCCTGTGTTGGTCGTATCCGCTATCTGGGTGTCATGCTTTATGATGCTGACCAGATCCATGATATTGCATCGGCAGACAAAGACAAGTTGATCGACAAGCAGTTGGACATGCTGATGGATCCATTTGATCCGGAAGTAATCGAATCGGCCAAAAAGAACGGCATTGCAGATTCAACCATCAAGGCGGCCCAGAAATCCCCGGTTTACAAGTTTGTGAAGGAATGGGGTATGGCATTACCACTGCATGCCGAGTTCCGCACCCTGCCCATGCTGTTCTATGTACCACCGATGTTACCTGTCATGGCATCAATAACGAATGTTGACAATACTGAACAGTCGAAAAAACTGGGTGACATTAGCAAATTCTGGCCGGATAACTGGCTATACGATACCAGTACCGAAGAATTCTGGGGTACCATCGAACAGGCCCGTTTACCCATACAGTACATGGCGAATCTGTTTAGCGCAGGTAATACAGAAATGGTCAAATTGCGTATCATGAAGTTAATGGCCATAAGAATACACCGGAGATGGAAAACAGTCGGCGACATATCTGAAGAAAAGGCCAGGCAGGTATTGAAAGATGTCGGGCTTACACAGGAGACTGCAGATGCAATCTATTATTTGACATCATTGGCCAAGTTTGATGATCGATTCGTCATACCGGCGGCACATCGGGAACATGCCATCGAAATGATGGAAAATACGGGTGATGTAAAAGGAAGTACCGGATTCGGTTTCAAACAAGACACTGCAAAGAGAGGTCTGTAAGTTGAAGTTACTAGGGCACTATCACACGATAGCAGATTTATTTGAATATCCTGACCTTGAATATCCGCAAAGGGTCAGGAAGGTCATAGAACTTCTGAACGGGGATTACCCGCAGGCAGTTACCGACCTTGAGCGTTTCATGGAGCTTCTTCCTGAACATGAATTGCTGACAATGCAGGAATTGTTTACCCGCACATTTGATGTTCAGTCTGCGACCACACTGGATATAGGATATGTTCTTTTTGGAGATGACTACAAAAGAGGTGAACTGCTGGCCAATCTAAGCAGGGAACATACCGAGGCCAACAATGATTGCGGCCGCGAACTGGGCGATCATCTGCCGAACATCCTGCGGTTGATGGGAAAATTGAAAAGTGAGGAACTGATTTTTGAACTGGTGCAGGAACTTATTGCACCTGCGCTTTTATTGATGATCAGCGAATTCGTTCCGGAACGTGTAGAAAAGAAAAATAAGGCTTACAAGAAACACTACAAGACCTTGATTGAAGCACCCTCTGAACAACTGGAGGTTACAACGCTTTACCAATATACACTAAAGGCATTGTATGCGGTACTCAAGCAGGATTTTTCATTCGACGAAAAAACCATGTCGGAGCCAACGAATGATTTTTTGCAATCGGTAATAAAGGAAAATGAGATAGAAGTAAAAGCTGAACAACCAGGCGCCTGTTTTTCAGGCACTTGCTAATATAGGTGAGAAAGATATCATGAATTCATTGAGCGACTTCCTGTTTATTGCATACCCCTACATCGCCGTCAGTATATTTTTTGTCGGGGCGATCTGGCGCTACAAATCAAACTCATTTAAATATTCGAGTTTGTCCTCACAGTTTCTTGAGGGGAAAACAGTTTTCTGGGGTATAGTTCCGTTTCACTTCGGGATATTGATATTGTTTCTCGGGCATTTGTTTGTATTTTTATTTCCGGGAAAAGTACTGGAATGGAACAGCGATCCCATGCGCCTCATCCTGCATGAAGGGATCGGATTTACCTTCGGGGTATCTGCCTTGTTAGGCCTGACTGTGCTGTTTGTCAGGCGGATTACTAACGAGAGACTGCAAATGGTCACCAACCGGATGGACATTGTCATAGAGGCAGTACTGTTGTTACAGATATTACTGGGTTGCTGGGTTGCGCTGGGTTATCGCTGGGGATCGTCATGGTTTGCAGCTGACCTTTCACCCTATTTATGGTCTCTGGTGAAATTGAATCCGAGTATTGATGCGGTCAGTGCCATGCCTGTTGTGATCAAGCTCCATATTATCGGTGCGTTCACGATTCTGCTGCTGATCCCGTTTACGCGTCTGGTTCATTTTCTGGTGGCACCATTCCACTATATGTGGCGTCGTTATCAGGTTGTTATGTGGAACTGGGACAAGGACCGTGTTCGCAATCCCCGAACAGCCTGGCAGTCTACCCGGCCGAAGAATAACTAGCGTGATAACAGGTTAAGACGTTCTCATGGAAAAAGTTTCTAGCACATTGATAGCAGGTTAATGTATTACCATGGAAAAAGTTGCCACCGCGAAATCGCATAAGGCCCTGTTTTTAAGTACCACGGCATTTACCATTTGTTTTGCGGTGTGGATGCTGAATGGTGTGCTGGTCACTTTTCTGGCATCCAACGAGGTGTATGACTGGGGCCCCGTTGAAATCGGCTGGTTGATGGGGATCCCTGTTCTGACGGGTTCGATATTTCGTTTGCCCGCGGGGATGCTGACGGACAAGTTTGGTGGCAAACCCATCTATGGGGCCTTGCTCTTCATTGTCGCCGTACCGATGTATCTGGTTTCCTATGCAGACAGCTTTCTGGAATTTGCCCTGTGCGGTTTTGGGTTTGGCCTGGCGGGCGTGAGTTTTGCCATTGGCATTGCCTATACCTCTGTGTGGTACCCGAAAAAGAATCAAGGCACGGCCCTGGGCATCTTTGGTGCCGGCAATGCAGGTGCGGCACTGACCCTGGTCTTTGCACCAACTATGTTGAATATTTTTACTGACAATGGCACCAATATTGAAGGCTGGCGCCAGTTACCTGTTTATTATGCGGCCATGCTGGTCATCATGGGGACGATATTTCTCATCTTCGCCGATAATAAAAAACCGGCAGCCCATGGTAAAAGTTTTATACAAATGTTGCAGCCATTAAAGCACCTGCGGGTGTGGCGTTTCGGACTCTATTATTTTCTGGTGTTCGGATGCTTTGTTGCCTTTTCCCAATGGCTGGTACCCTATTTCGTCAATGTCTATTATCTACCTCTGGTCACGGCCGGTATCCTGGCGGCGCTGTTCAGTTTTCCCTCCGGAGTTATTCGGGCGGCAGGGGGCTGGGCGTCCGACAGGTGGGGCGGCAGGGCGGTGATGTACTGGGTTCTGGGCCTGTCCGTTGCCATCAGTTTTATGCTTATCGTACCGAAAATGGACATCTATTCCCCTGGCAAGGGGATTATGAACAAGATTCCAGGTACGGTGACCGAAGTCACCAAACAATATATCGCTGTCGGTGACAAAAAATACGCACTCAAGATAAACGACCGGTCGTTTGAAGATCTGGAAGACAATATACTGGTCTTACCGACTAAATCCACCTGGCAAGAGCCCATTGTGAAGGTGGGGCAAAAAGTCAAACGAAAAGAACTTCTCGCCAAGGGAGTCACCCGAATCTATTTCCAGGCCAATGTATGGATCTTCGCAGGCTTTGTGCTTGTTTTAGGGAGTGTCTGGGGTGTTGGCAAGGCTGCGGTGTACAGGCTTATCCCTGATTACTATCCCGATGAAGTCGGTGTGGTTGGCGGGATGGTCGGTGTACTTGGCGGTCTGGGAGGGTTTTTCAGCCCCATCATATTTGGATATTTACTGGAGTATACAGGCCTGTGGACGAGCGCCTGGATGTTTATATGGGTACTCTCGGTCGTTTGCCTGTTCTGGATGCACAATGTGATTGTGCGCATGGAACACAAGGATCACCCGGAGGATGCCAGCAAGATTTGATGCGTGACAACACGCCTACAGAAATACAAATAACTTATGAGCAGGTTAAACGATGAGTAATATTAAAAAGTGGGAAGTTGAGGATGATGAGTTCTGGGAATCTACCGGAAAAAAGATAGCGACGCGAAATCTCTGGATTTCCATCCCCAGCCTGCTGTGCGGATTCGCGGTCTGGCTGATGTGGGGCATCATCACCGTGCAGATGCTCAATCTGGGTTTTGAGTTTTCAAAGGCAGAGCTGTTTACCCTCATGTCTATAGCCGGTCTGACCGGTGCCACCCTGAGGATTCCCAGCACGTTCTTTATTCGCATCGCCGGCGGCAGGAATACGATTTTCTTCACCACGGCCTTGTTGATGATTCCCGCTGTTGGCGCGGGCATTGCCCTACAGGATAAAAATACCCCGCTATGGGTCTTCCAGATTCTGGCCCTGCTGTCCGGTTTTGGTGGCGGTAACTTCGCCTCCTCCATGTCAAATATCAGTTTCTTTTTCCCGAAACGGGTACAAGGGACCTCGCTGGGACTCAATGCGGGGCTGGGGAACTTTGGCGTTACCACCATGCAGATTCTGATACCGCTGGTTATGACCGTCGGAGTATTTGGTGGCACATCGATGATCCTGGAAAACAGCAGCGGCACCCTGATTGGAAAGATCCCGGCCGGAACCGAAACCTTTATTCAAAATGCCGGGTTTGTCTGGCTTGTATTGCTGGTTCCACTTGCCGTTGCCGGCTGGTTTGGCATGAACAATCTCGTCACCGACACCGTTACACCGCACCCGGGTTCACCCACCTCTGCGTTTATGAAAATCTCCGGGCTGTTGTCTATTGCCCTGGTGACGGCCGCAGTGGGGTTGTATCTGCTGCTGCCTGCCCCGACCGGAATAGGGCTGCTCAGTAAGTGGATTGTGTTACCGCTGGTTATTGCCGCGACGGTATTGTTGATGCGCTATCTCACCACGGGCGGGCTGCAGGAAAATCTGAAGCGGCAATATAAAATCTTTAATAATAAACATACCTGGGCCATGACGGTGATTTATACGATGACCTTTGGTTCATTTATTGGTTATTCGGCGGCCTTTCCGTTGGCGATCAAGGTAATTTTCGGGTACACCCATGTGGCAGGGCCTGATGGCATACTCATCCATGATGCTATTAATCCTAATGGGCCCAGTGCCCTGATGTATGCCTGGATGGGCCCGTTTATCGGGGCCTTGATCCGGCCGGTAGGAGGAAAGATTGCGGATAAGATAGGGGGTGCGAAGGTCACCCAGATCGTCTCCATCGTCATGATCGCATCCGCCCTGGGTGTAGCTTATTTTATGGCAGCGGCCTACAAATCGGCCACTCCGGAACAGTATTTCTGGCCGTTCTTTGGTTTGTTTATCATCCTGTTTACCGCCACGGGCGTAGGCAATGGGTCAACCTTCAGGACCATCGCCATGGTGTTCAATGCAGAACAGGCGGGACCGGTGCTGGGCTGGACATCCGCTGTTGCCGCCTACGGCGCCTTTATTATTCCCAAGGTCTTTGGTGAGCAAATCAAGGCCGTGACTCCAGAATATGCGCTTTACGGATTTGCGATTTTCTATGCAATTTGTCTTGTGCTGAACTGGTGGTTTTATATGCGACCCAATGCCTATGTTAAAAACCCTTAGGATTGAGCTTGATGTTGTACCGGAAACGCCGTCACCCTCAATCAGTGCAAGGGGGTGCATGCACACATTAAAATACCCCGTCAGCTTGCTGCGGGGTGGTTTAATTTTTTTAGCCTGACGGGAACAGCAATCAACTTAATACCAGTCTGGCGGGTTTCCTTTGCCTTTCCATCCCCACTCCCTGCAAAGTATCTTCCATTTTGTGGAATCATACCCGGCATCGCAGTCAGATACTGATAATGTAGCAACACCATATCCAAAGTCCGCAAGATGTTTGTATAGATCCCCCGTTTCCCGGGTATTCACGTTGATAACAACACCACATTCATAGCCAAAGTCTTTCACCAGGGCATCGGCTTCAATACAACCACAGGGAAGGTCCAGGCTAAACGGGGTCTCGATGTCAATACCAAGATCCGTTGAGGCCCGTTTCAGGCTTAGGAGTAATTGCGGGTTTTTTGGCTCAGGTCTGGTGATAGCCGTCATCGGCCATTACCCGTCTGGCCATATCAAGATCCAGTTTATCTGCCGAACGGGATAAATAATAAGGCAGCTTATACGCCTCATCGGCAAATTTGATGACTTCATTTTTGGTTAGACGTTCTAAAACAGATTCGATGGTTTTCTCGAGACTTTCAGGTGGCTTGCCATCATAATGATCCGTCATATAATCAAGAAGCTGTTGAATAGTATGTTGACCATCCGCCAATGAAACAACCAGGCCCAGCCATCGCTCAAGGGGAGGCTCTTCTTTCTCGGGGTTATGTAGATCAACCAGCATTATCTTGTCTCCTTGCCTGGCGAAGACCGCAGTTCGATAAAAATATTTAGATTTTTCCAATGTTCTGTTCCCGGATGATGCTGGAGTGGATACTGTCGACGATAATACCATGAGGCTTGCTTCCTGTGTTAATTTCACCCTGCATTTATGTCTGCCCCATGGGGGATGAGGCATTCGACATGTCCCCGGGACATGTCTGACTTATGATGCCCCTTTTCTGCGTTGACCCTGGTAGCTCTGCCCCTGTGTCACCTGAAGTGCCCCTGCCGTGGCATTACTGTCTTGTTGAATCACCCCGTTTATTGGAAAGTTTCCGTAAAAAGGTGTATCTTGCGCGATCCTGAAAAGAGTTTTAGAGGCAATGGCGGGTAAAGTCCACATCAAGACATTCGGTTGTCAGATGAATGAGTATGATTCCGATAAAATGGCGGACGTGCTGATGGCATCGCATGGTCTGGAGCGCACCGCTGATCCGGAGCATGCCGATGTGTTGCTGTTGAATACCTGTTCAATTCGTGAGAAGGCGCAGGAAAAGGTTTTTTCACAACTGGGTATGTGGCGCGAAATAAAAGACCGGCGGCCGGGTGTTGTCATTGGTGTGGGTGGCTGTGTAGCCAGCCAGGAGGGCGATGCAATCAGGTTGCGCGCACCCTATGTCGATGTGGTCTTCGGCCCACAGACCCTGCACCGGTTACCATCCATGCTGGATGATGTCCGGAAGAAATGTACCTCTGTTATCGATATCAGTTTTCCCGAAATGGAAAAGTTTGATTGTCTGCCCGAACCCAGGGCCAGTGGCCCGACGGCGTTTGTGTCGATTATGGAAGGTTGTAGCAAATATTGTACCTTTTGTGTTGTGCCGTATACACGCGGAGAGGAAGTCAGCCGGCCGATGGATGATGTTATTGCCGAAGTGGCCACACTGGCAGGACAAGGTGTTCGCGAGGTCAACCTGCTTGGTCAGAATGTCAATGCCTGGCGTGGATTGATGCACGATGGTGAAACCGCCGACCTGGCATTGTTGATACCCTATCTCGCTGCCATTGAGGGTATTGACCGCATTCGCTATACCACATCGCACCCCGTTGAATTCACCGACAGGTTGATAGAGGTCTATAGCGAGGTTCCTGAACTGGTCAGCCATTTGCATCTACCGGTACAAAGTGGTTCGGACATGATCCTCAAGGCGATGAAACGTGGCCACAGTACGGCAGATTACATAGGCAGGATCTCGCGGCTGCGCGAGGCACGACCCGGGATCAGCCTGTCATCCGATTTCATTATCGGTTTCCCGGGAGAGACAGATGCCGATTTTGAAGCGACGATGGAATTGATCGAGGAGATCGGATTCGATCTGTCATTCAGTTTCATTTTCAGTGCCAGGCCGGGTACGCCAGCCGCATCGTTGCCAGATGATGTCCCGATGGAGATTAAAAAGAAGCGTCTCGCACGACTACAGGCCCGTATCAATGAAATGGCCAGCAAGATCAGTCATTCGATGGTGGGAACCATACAGCGAGTCCTGGTGGACCGGCCGTCACGTAAAGACCCGAATGAAATGTCGGGGCGCACGGAAAATAACCGTGTTGTGAATTTTGTCAGTCATGCCGACTTGCTGGGGCACTTTGTTGATGTAAGAATCACCCGCGCCCTGCCCAATTCATTGAAAGGGGAGTTGGTTAAGGGCAGTGCAGTAGCATGAATTTACAGTCATTTTCGCCGAAAATAGACGATTTTAATGAAAATTGATCGATTTTAGTGCATTTTAATTGTAATGATTCAGGGGTTCGGCTTGCTAGAAGGCATGGTTTAAACGATACTTGAAATATATGATTACCGAACCCGCATTCCGTTTGTATTTGCCATTTGCTGATGGCACATATCCTGCCGGGTTTCTGACCGCACATTGAACGAACACCCTGCAAGTATTGATGTCGCCTTTGAGCCTGCCGACAATAAACGTCTGGCTAATTTGTGTGGCCAGTTTGATGAGCACCTGCGTCATCTTGAGAAGCGGCTGGGTGTCGAGATCAGCAGTCGAGGTAGCCTGTTTCAGGTGCTGGGGGATGAAAAGGCGACAAAGGTGACCTATCGGCTATTGAAAAAACTCTATGATGTAACCGAAAGGGAAATGCTGTCATCTGAAAAGATTCACCTGTACCTGCAGGAATCCGGCATAGAGGATTTACTCGATGAAGTCGCCGGCCCGTTTAATGACCCCGAGATCAGTATTAATACCCACAAGACCCTGATCCGTCCACGCGGGCCTAACCAGCAGCGTTACATGTCCAATATACTGAATCATGATATCAATTTTGGAATTGGTCCTGCCGGAACCGGCAAGACCTACCTGGCAGTGGCCTGTGCAGTGGATGCGCTGGAACAGGAACGTGTTCGTCGCATCGTGCTGGTCAGGCCGGCAGTCGAAGCCGGTGAACGCCTCGGTTTTCTACCGGGTGATCTGGCGCAAAAAATTGATCCCTATCTCCGTCCCCTCTATGACGCACTATATGAAATGATGGGCTTCGACCAGGTTGGAAAACTGATTGACCAACATATAATCGAAATCGCACCACTCGCCTTCATGCGTGGACGAACGCTGAATGAATCCTTTATTATTCTGGACGAGGCACAAAATACAACAGTCGAGCAGATGAAAATGTTCCTGACGCGCATCGGTTTTTCATCAACCGCAGTTGTAACCGGTGATATAACACAGACTGACCTCCCTGATCGTTGTCAATCGGGCCTGCGACATGTAACCCAGGTTCTCAAGGATGTTGAGGGTATCAGCTTTAATTTCTTTACATCACGTGATGTTGTACGTCATGCCCTGGTGCAAAGAATCGTCAATGCCTATGATCAGTTTGACAACAATAACGAGTAATACACGTTGTTATGGGGATTGAAGTCGAGTTGCAACTGGCCAGTATTACATCCGGCATACCGTCCAGAAATGATTTCATCAAGTGGGTCGGGGCTTCGATGGCGGAGAGTAAAGTTGAAGATGTGGAAGTTGTTGTGCGGATTGTTGATGAAACCGAATGTGCAACACTGAATAAAAATTACCGGGGCAAAACGGGGCCAACAAATGTACTTTCATTTCCATACGAATCACCACCCCAGCTTGAAACCGGCCTGCTGGGCGATCTGATTATCTGTGCGCCAGTGATCGAACGTGAGGCGAAAGACCAGGGCAAGCCGGTTGATGCGCACTGGGCACATATGGCGGTGCATGGCACGCTGCATTTACTGGGTTATGATCACCAGACGGATGAACAGGCGGTGGAAATGGAGTCACAGGAAAAAATAATTCTGACTGGACTGGGCTATGATGACCCGTACCGTGATGATCTGGATTAATTAACAGGGAGATGCGGGAACATGAGTGAGGATGATTCGAGTAACAACGGTTCCGATGACCGGACCTGGCTGGAGCGTATAACCCGGATATTACAGGTCGATCCCCGCGACCGGGAGCATTTGCTGGAAATATTGCGTGACTCGGAAAAGCGTTCATTACTGGACACGGATTCCCTGAGTATGATTGAAGGGGTGTTGCAGGTGTCCGAGATGCAGGTGCGCGACATTATGATACCCCGGTCACAAATGTCAGTGCTGTCGCGGACACAGTCACCCGAAGAGATGCTCGCCAATATTATCGAAAGTGGTCACTCCCGTTTCCCGGTTATCGGTGACAGTCGTGATGAGGTGGAAGGCATATTACTGGCCAAGGACATGCTACGCCTTTTCAGGAAAGATTCTGATGATATTTCAATACGTGATTACCTGCGTGCGCCGGTATTTGTACCCGAGAGCAAGCGACTGAACGTTTTGCTCAAGGATTTTCGCTCCAGCCATAATCACCTGGCGATCGTCGTGGATGAGTACGGCGGTGTTGCCGGCATGGTAACGATCGAAGATGTGCTGGAACAAATTGTCGGTGAGATTGAAGACGAACATGATATTGATGAAGGCAAGTTTATTCTCAAGCATGATGACAATCATTTCATTGTCAAGGCGTTGACTGAAATCGAGGAGTTCAATGAATTTTTCAATACATCATTCAGTGGTGACGAGTTTGACACCATTGGCGGGCAGGTACTGAATGAATTCGGTCACATGCCCAAGCGTGACGAGGTGGTCTGTATCAACGATATGTCATTCCGTGTATTACGCTCCGATAACCGCAGGATTTATCTGCTTGAAGTAATTCTCAACGATATAAAAAAAGCGGATGATATTCAGCAAAATCAATCAAGCCAGTGATCTGTTTATGTGATAATTACACGTTCAGTTAGTTAGCCAAGTAATATTCTTTATGCGTTCAATGTTTATAAGCAGACTTCGTTGTTGGCCTGTGTTTGTTGCCGGCCTGTTGTTGCCTTTAAGTTTTGCCCCGCTCGAATGGGGCCCGCTGGCGGTTCCGTTGCTGGCCTTTCTGTTTTACAAATGGCAGGGCGCCACGTCCGGCGAGGCGTGGTGGACCGGGTGGTTATTTGGAACCGGGATGTTTCTGGGTGGCACCTACTGGGTCTATATCAGCATGCATGATTATGGCGGTATCCCGGTTGTTGTCGCGGCCCTGCTGACTTTTCTGTTTGCGCTTTTTCTGGGTTTGTTCCCGGCGATGGCTGGCTGGTTGTCCAGGCGTTACCTGCACATTGGAAATACCCTGGATCTTTGGCTGGTCTTTCCGGCCGTATGGGTGCTGATGGAATGGACACGCAGCTGGTTTTTAACCGGGTTCCCGTGGTTAAACCTCGGTGCCAGCCAGGTCGGCTGGCCGTTGCAGGGTTATGCACCCCTGACGGGCGAATATGGCATGAGCTGGTTGCTGGCCTTGACCGCTGCCGGGCTGGTGGCCCTGTTAAAGGCCGGGTTAAGGAAACGCATTGTTATCTGCGTTGCACTTGCTCTGGTCTGGGTTGCCGGAGTTTCTCTTGACCAGGTGGAATGGACGCAGAAAATCGGCAAGCCTTTCAAGGTTGCACTGGTGCAGGCCAATGTCAGCCAGGAAAAAAAGTGGGACCCCGATTTTCGTCAGGAAATCATATCAGACTATCGTGAATTGACCCGACCCCACTGGAATGTCGATGTTGTTATCTGGCCCGAGACAGCGATTTCAGCATTTTACCATTATGTACCGGAAAGCATTGATGACCTCGAAAAAGTGGCCATCGACAAGGGTTTTGATATGCTGGTTGGTATTCCCTATCTGGACCCGGCGGACAAGTCTTATTACAACAGCGTGTTGAGCCTGGGTACAGAGCGTGCTTTTTACCATAAGCGTCACCTGGTACCGTTTGGTGAGTTTATCCCGTTTCAGAAATACATCAGTGATGTACTGGATTTCATGGGCCTGCCGATGTCCGGGTTCAGCAGGGGGGAGGCCCGCCAGCCGCCATTAAAGGCGGGCGGTTATCTTGCCGGCCTGACGATTTGTTATGAAATTATTTTTAACAGTGAGGTGATCCAGTCGCTTCCGGCCGCCCAGTACCTGGTTAATATCAGTAATAACACCTGGTTTGGCGACAGCAGCATGCCTTATCAACAATTACAGATGTCCCGGTTGCGGGCCCGTGAAACGGAACGTTATGTACTCAGCGCAACCAATGACGGTGTCAGTGCCGTCATCGACAGTGCCGGTGCCATCACCGCCCGGTCTCCCCGTTTCAGGCAGGCTGTACTGACGGCCACGGTACAGGCAAGGGCAGGTGCGACGCCCTTTGTTCGTTGGGGAAATTACCCGGTGTTGTTTGCGCTGGGGTGCATCTTCATAGCAGTGCGGCTTTACAGACGCAAGCTATTCCTGGCTGAATATAGCCAGTAAACCGTTTATTCTCAGACATACTCCTAGACAAATTCAATCAACCCTCCCGGTCTGGTCTTTTTGCTAAAGGTGTCATTCCCCAAGCCGATATCCCCTATATATAAAGAATATCAGCAAACAACACCACGGGATAATCCAGTTTTTATGGTTATCAGAGAAACAAAGTCAATCATCATTATCGGGTTTGCGGCCATCTTAACGACCTTTGTTTTGCTGGTGACTATCTGGGTAAACAGTCAGCAACTTCATTATGAGAGGGTGTACAAACTCGACACGCTCAGGCGGGCGGCCAAAGAGATTAGTAATTTGCGTCAGGCGGTACAAACACGCTATATCCTGTTGCATGAGATGCTGGATGAGAAAGACTATTTTAACAGGGATGAATTGTATGAGGAATTTGACCGACAGGCGAGCAATTTTCTGGTGGCAAAAGAGCACCTGCTTGCACTGAGCCTGGGTAATGATGACCTGCGCCTCTGGGATAAAGTCAGGCCATTGGCTACCCATCATAATATTAACCAGAAAAGGGTTGTAGAATTACTGCTGGAAGGGAAAAGGGAGCAGGGTAAGAACCTGATGATCAACGAGGTACTGAAAACAAAGACGGCGATATTAAAAATATTGCATCAAATGCTGGAGCAACAAAATCACAGGGCGGGAGATGAGTTTGTAAAGCTTGAGGCAGAACAACATAAGAATTTTGTGATCATTACCATGCTGTCAGGCTTTGCGTTCTTTATCAGTATCGGTATCGTTGTGTTTATTGTCCGGGCGACAACACGGATACAAAAAGATTTGCTCAAGGCCGATGATGCCAGGATTGCAAACCGGATGAAATCAGAATTTCTGGCCAATATGAGTCATGAAATACGTACACCCCTGACGTCCATCCTGGGCTATTCTGCCATTGCAATAAATTCGAACACGGATGAAAATGACAGGCGGGAATGTATGAAGTCGGTCATGAGTAACGGTGAACACCTGCTTGGGGTGATCAATGAAATCCTGGACTTGTCCAAAATCGAGTCGGGTAAACTGGAAACGGAAATCGAAGAGGTAGCTGTTTTCGAATTGTTACATGGAGTTGCAGATGTTGTACGACCCAAGGTGCAGGAAAAAAATATCAGGTTCGGTATTAACTACCGGTTTCCCTTGCCCGGGCTTATCTGTACAGATCCGGTTCGAATAAAACAGATTTTGCTGAACATTATCAATAACGCAGTCAAGTTCACCGAACAGGGTCATGTGTATGTCAATGTCTGGTGCGAGAGCCACGCAGGTAAAATATTTTTTGAGGTGGAGGATACCGGCATCGGTATCCACCCCGATCAGATGGAGTCTGTATTCAAGGCATTTGGTCAGGCGAATAAGAGTACAACAAGAAAATACGGTGGGACCGGGCTTGGCCTGACCCTGTCCAGGCGTCTTGCGAGAATCCTGGGGGGTGATCTGGTTGTAACGAGTATGCCGGGACAGGGCAGTACCTTCCTGATTGAAATCGATGCCGGTGAGCTTGAAGACGTCGAATTTGTCTACCATGATGATTTT
>DRJK01000035.1 GCA_011052215.1 Gammaproteobacteria bacterium | reverse complement strand
TTTACGGGCATGATCGACCGCACCCGCGCGGGCCGACATGAATGTTGCGTAGTTTACGGATGATTTGGCCTCAAAGATTAAGGCCGTTTGTAATGCCCCCAGGGTCAGCATTAGGAATACAGGCAGGATTATCAGCGTTTCGGTTAATGAGGTGCCTCGCATACGCTTTATGATTTTTGTCAGCATCCTTTGCTCTCCTTGTTCCTTTATGATTTAATTCAATGTCGTATTATTTTACGGCATCCGCCAGCTTGTCTAATGGTGTGCGTCTTTCTACCCTGTTTTTTGAGTAATCATCTATGCTTTTAATTAGTTTACCCAATAATTTGTTATTAAATGATTCGTTGTTGGCTATGTAGTAGTTCAGGTGAAGTTTAGCTTTATATAAATACAGCATCGCCAGGTTATGGTGGGCTTTTGCATAATTGGGTCTTTTTCGGATAATCACAGTATAGTAACTCAAAGCCTTGTCCCACTGCCTTTCATGCATGCTTATATTTGCCAGTTTGAACAATGCTGCTATGTTATCGGGGTATGCTTTAATGACTGCCTCGAATTGTTGTTTTGCAAGCGCGTAGTTTTTGTTTGCATATGCCCTTTCGCCTTTCATGAAGTTTTCCGAGATATTTCTCTCCGGCTTGATTCCTGAGCTACCACAGCCCGAGACGAGCATGGCCAATAACAATATTATTAATTGTTTCATTGATACCAACCTTTATTATTGAGTATATTCATACCATTTAATCTTCGCGGCTGCTTTTATGTAGTATTCATGATCTTTTGGCGCTTTTTTCACCAGTGTTTTCCAATATTCAAGCGCCCTTTTAATATTAACTGTTTCATAACGATAACCTGTGCGATAGAGTTGTTTTAATTCCGAATCCATAAGGTTGATTGATTGTTGTACTGATGATTTAGGCCTTATATTTACTGAATTCACCCAGTTGTGATATGCAGCCCCCCACTCATTTTTTGTGTATGCCTGATTGCCCCTGAGTTCGTATTCTGTTGCAACTATGCCACTAATTTTGTGTGTATAAAAACTTTCATTCTTCGGAAAGAGTTTTTTATGTTGTTTGAGTAACTTTGCCCATTGAACAAATGCCTCGTCCTTATCATCACTTTCGTAGGCCTGATTGCCATTTTGGTAGTAACTGTTGAGCAAGGTGAGTCTATTTTTCAGGTTGTCTGCAATAACCCTGTAATCCGGCCTGTAGCGTTTGTTGGTGGTTATGTCATCCAGTATTTGAATGCTTTTATTATATCTTCCTGACAGATAGAGGCTTTTAGCATTTGCCAGTCTTTTATCTGAATAATTCATTTCATAAAGAATTTTTTCTCTTGTTGTTTTTATTCTTCTGGATTTGTAAATAGGATGTTTTGTCGTTTTTAAAACATATCTGGACTCGCCTATTTTTTCCCTGTCCGTGGTTTTGACTGATTTACCTGGTAATGACAACTCAGGTGTAGTTTTACCAGTATTTTTTCTCTGCATAACTGGCGTGTTGTTTTTATTCGTATTAGTGACTTTATTGTTAGTATTATCTGTTATATGAAATACTTTTGATTCATTTATATAAGTCTTATAACTTTTATATGCAACTATTCCGATGCTGATAAACAATATAGTAAAAACAGCAAATAATATTTTCTTTTTTCTGCTCCTGGTTTTATGATCATGATTATTCTCATTTAATATGTGGATGTTCCCTGGACTGGTTTTTGCTGTTTTATTTTCAGCAGCGATTGCCTGCTTGACGAGCATGGCCCTGTCAACACTGTCTATATTATTGTTAACTGTTGGTTCTTGTTCAATGTTGATATTTTGCTGTTCCAGTAAGAGTGAAAATAATTCACTGCCTATTTGTATCTTGTCTCTATCTTTTAAAATAACGCTTTGAACCGGATGATTATTAACCTTTAGATAGCCCTCTCCCCCTTTGTTAGTAATTACTAACGCATTATTTTTTTTATCGATTGAGACGATTTTTTTATCTACGTCCTGCTCCTGACCCTTGCCACCTATCACATACGGGAAACTCTGAATTTCGAATGTTTTTTTATGGTTATATGATACAAGATGGATGGATATTTCATGAAAAATATTATTTGTATCCGGCTCGCCCTTAACAACTGAAATTACAACGGGCATTGCCCCCATCGCGGGTGTCTTATCATCTAACATACTTTGTTCCGGTTTATACATATTTTTATTTACCTATTGTAATAGGAGTTTGTCCCCTCGTTGCAGACCAGCAGATTGAATTATTCCGGATGGTAGCTCCAGTACAGAGTAGGTCCCCTTTGCTGCCTTGCAAAATCTGAAGGGTTTCACTGATTCCCCCAGTTTTTTTATTCTGTTATATTTATCCAGAAAAACGACATCTATTGAAAATCGCATACCGATTGTATGCACAGATTTACATGGACTTAACCAGAGCGCCTCGTGTTTTTTCAACGATGAATCGGCTAACAGACCTACCAGCCTGCTTAGCCAGGTATCTGCATACTCTATTTGTGTAGAAACAATATAACCATTTCTCTGATTTACCAGTTGTTTGTTTTTCATGTTTATTTTACTCACTTAAAGAAAAAGTCCATCGTGCCTGAATCTCTGGCTTTTATAAATATCGGGAACATAATTATTATGAATGTGATCGGAAATAATAATCCGATAAGAGGACCCAGCATTTTTACAGGTGCCTGGTTGGCAAGTTTTTCTGCCCGGAGAAATCTTTCAGTCCTCCTCTGCTGGGCCTGTATACTGAGGACATCACCAACCTCACCACCTGACTCCTCTGCCTGATTAACGGCAGAAACAAAATTTCCTACGGCAGGCATTTGCACACGTTCTGACATTGTTACCAATGACTCTCTTCTGCTCAAACCCGTTCGCGTATCACGCAATACCTTGGTAAATTCATCTTTCACAGGTCCCGGGGGCATCTTTTCGACTGAGTGGTCCAATGCACTGGCAAAGTTCAAGCCTGCTCTCATAGAGAGTACTAAAAGATCCAGAAAAAACGGGAACATTTTGCTGAAATTATGCTGACGCAACTTGATTTTATCCCTCAACCAGATGTCCGGGTAAAAGAAGCCTATAGGAACAATAACGGCGGCGACTGTTATTACCATTGGGCTTACCAACTCAAGCATAAAATAAACATAAATAAATAATGTTATCCCTAATGCAAGAAACACCCTTTTAGTTACAATGAACTCTTCGGGTCGTATTGCATAACTCATCCCTGCGCTGCTGAGACGGTCCTTCAATACTGCCAGTTTATGTTTATCTATCGATTCAGTAACTTTTTTTGTAAATAAATTGACTAGTGGTCTGACCAATCTAAACATGCGTGGTGATTTATCCCGCCAGGACTGATCCTCTGATTGTCCTTTATTCTTTATGTAGTATTCTATGATCAGGAAAAAAAAGATCAGTGACAGAAACGCCATCGTTATCGGTATGTAAGCATTTGTTTGCATATTAAATATCTATATTAACTATTTTTCTAATCATCATGGCGGCAATAAACATTAGGAACGCAATAACAACTAATGTTATCCAGCCTATAGGTTCATCAAACAAGGCCGCCATACCCTCTGGCTCCTGTTTCCTTAACATCAACATAACGGCCAACGGAATTAGTCCCACTACCCAGCCCTGCATTCTACCCATCGCTGTCAGGGCATCTATTTTACCTTCAATTTGTGCCTTTTCCCTTAATGTTTTTGCCAGGGTCTCCAGTGTTTCCGCGAGATTACCACCCACACTTCTGGATATTGAAATAGCCGAGATCAACAGATCGACTTCCTGTCTGTTGATTCGCTTACCCATGTCCATTAAGGATTCTTCCAATGGCTTACCCATTTTATATTCCGACAGAATCAGTGTGAATTCCTGTGATATCGGTGGTGGTTGTTGTTCCGCGATTTGTTGCATGGCTTTAGCGAGGTTAGTGCCCGCTCTTAGTGAGGCAGAAATCGAATTTAGTGCATCTGGCAATTGATAGATAAAATTGTTAATCCTTTTCTTTTTAAGCTTTTTTATAATCAGCCCTGGCAAGGCGATTGATATAATGCACCCTGCAACCAGACCGAACATATCTGCATATAAGTATCCCAGCCCTGTTCCTGTTATGATACCTGCTATATGAAGCAGAAATAACGTCTTGGGATCTTTTACCAGAAACAGATTTCTCAGTCCATGATCCATTTTATTGACAAAATTGTTACGGTACAGCTTCACCCCATTAACAGTAAACGTATAAATCAATATAAAGCTGATCACACTGAATATTATAACCATAGCTACAAGATATTGTTGTTCTGATAGCATTACTGTTTTTCCCAGGATGGTTTTTGCTCATTCAGGAATTCTTTTTCACCAAAGATACTTCTGTCTATCTCTACTCCTGCATCTTCAAGCTCTTTATAGAATGTTGGCGCATATCCGCAGCCTATATACTCTCCCAGGATATTCCCATCAGCCGTTTTACCTGTTCTTTTAAATTCAAATATCTTCTGCAAGAGTACGACATCACCCTCCATCCCATCCACTTCTACAATATTGGTTATTCTTCTTTTTCCGTCACTAAAACGGGTCTGCTGTATAATAATGTCTACAGCTGACGTTATTTGTTCGCGTATGGCCCTTACTGGTAGCTCTATTCCTGACATCAAGACCATCACCTCAAGTCTTGACAGGAAATCTCTGGGAGAATTTGCATGACCTGTCGTAAGCGATCCATCGTGACCTGTATTCATTGCCTGTAGCATGTCTATTGCCTCCCCTCCGCGGCACTCACCAATAACGATTCTGTCGGGCCTCATGCGCAGTGAGTTTTTTACAAGATCACGAATAGATACGTGCCCTTTTCCTTCTACATTTGATGGGCGACTTTCCAGCGTAATAACATGTTCCTGATTCAATTGAAGTTCAGCAGCATCTTCTATTGTGACTATTCTCTCATTTGTCGGAATGAAATTAGACAAGATATTCAGTGTGGTTGTTTTACCTGAGCCTGTTCCACCAGACACAACAACATTCTTTTTATTTTTTACGCATACCTCAAGAAAATCTGCCATTTCTTTTGTTAACGATTCCATTTTAATCAGATCATGAATACTAAATCGATATTTGGGAAACTTTCGTATGGTTACAACAGGGCCTATAAGGGATAGAGGAGGAATAATGGCATTTACACGTGATCCATCCTCCAGCCTGGCATCGACCATGGGTGATCCTTCATCAATTCTTCTGCCCAGGGGAGTGACGATTCTTTCAATAATACTCATTAGTGATTCACTACTATTGAAATATGCATCTGACTTAATGATTTTGCCAAGCTTCTCTATATATATATCATTTGGTCCATTAACCATGATCTCGGTTATGCTGTCATCTGCCAGTAGTGGCTCAAGGGGGCCCAGGCCAATTGCCTCCGCTACAACCTCTGCAATGATTACTTCCTCAGATTTTACCTTGGGTATTTCCAGATTATTACGTTTGATTACCTCTCTGGCCGAATTCATTGCCTCCTGCCTTAACTCTTTCGAAGACATGCTGTGCATCGTTGCTCGCTTATACAAATCCAGATGTTCCAGCACCAGCATATGTACCTTTTTTCTGAACTTGAATAGTTCGTTGTCATTATCCCTGCCGGGTAATGGAAAAATATTCGACTGGTTTCCCTTATGTTGATGTTCTTGTGTAGTACTAACATCCCCGCCCGGGTTCTTTATTATTGCCCTGAGAGAGAGATTGCCAATATTGAAGGATTCGTTATGAAGCAAGGGATGATTTTTATTGATTTTACTACCATCAACCCAGGTACCATTCGTACTTTTCAGATCCTGCACATATATTCCTTCGTTACTTACAATAAGTTCTGCATGAAATTTAGATGCAAAGGGATCCAGCAGGACTATGTCTGCATCGGCTGATTTACCTAAACTATGTTTGCCGGCAGACAGGTAATGTTTGTCAGTATTTCCACTTCCATCCTGAACGTGTAATTCAATCATGATCGTTTCCTAATCCAACAAGTTAAATTCAAGATCCCTGTTACTTTGCTCTTCCATCTCACTTGCTCGTTTAACCCATTGCCTGTTAATTTTATGCATGGGGTCAATAATATAAGGCGTTACAAGAATGACCAGCTCGGTTTCATTATTTTTGAAAGAACGTGATTTAAATAATTCACCTAGTATGGGTATATTGCCAAGCCCGGGTAGCTTTTCGATAGATTTGGCTGATTCCGAGGTCACCAGCCCGGATATAACCATCGTATCTCCCTGCTTTACGTTCATGTCTGTTTCCGTCTTACGGGTGAGAAACCCCGGTATATCAAGAACTTTTATTGATTCATCGACCGTACTGATTTCTACACTGACATGAGTCGATATATAACCTTCCGGGTCAGACACGGGTTGCATTTTTAGAATAATTCCATATTGTTTGAATGTAACGCTAATCGATCCGTCAACGTTACGTAAGGGTAACGGTATCTCTCCGCCAGCAAGAAATTCCGCTTTACCTCCACTACGGCAAGTCAGCTTTGGTTCCGCCAGCATTCTTGCCTTACCGTCATTGGCCATCAGGTTAATGACTGAGGTGAGATTAGTTCCTATGCCAAAATACGGGTTACTTGAACCCGCATCCGTTGGTATTGAACCTGGATTGGTAATATTTATCTCAGGCACAGGTCTGAATACTGAGTTTGCTGTATAATCGTTCAGCACTGCATATTGTGGCCCATTAATGACATCCGCCCAATTAATTCCTATTTTTTTAAGTTCATTTTTTTTGACCTCGACAACCTTTACATCCATATAGATCATTCCACGGAGCGTGATACCGCCTGAAGTAACATAACTGGTAACGTTTGCAAATTGTTTACTGACCGCTTCTACCCGCATCTGGTCTGATTTTCTCAGACTTGACCCCTCTATTATAATTTGATCGCCTACCAGCCTTACTCTTATTCCTTCAATATCTGAAAGATGTCTCTTGACCAGGTCAAGTACGATTTCTGGTGGTTGATCCAGTATTCGCAGCAAATAATGCTTTTGCACTTTATTACGCATCCATACACGTAAATCTGTCATCCCTGTTTTTAAACCTATAATCAATATCTGCCCGGCATCCTGCAGCACCTTGACACTGGCCAGTTTACCACTGCCTATCGATATACGGGATACACCACGATGTGACAATATCTCCGTCTGACCAACATATATCTCAAGTACCTCTTCATCAGATTGTGAAAATGATCTGCTTGAATAACATAATGCAATAACTATCGTTAACATCGCTAAAATAGCTGTCACATTCCCTTTGTGACTATTTTTTTTAATACCTTCCATGTCTTACATAACCCCCGGTTATATTATTAAAAAACCCTTCCGTGATAATTTTATCCTCCGATAATAATATCTACCTTTGGATATCTTTTTGATTTTTTTCTGACTTTTCCCAACAAATTCCGTATTGTAATTTGCTGTGACAATTCTTTTTCCACAAAACCTTTCTCCGCCTTCTTTCCAGATCTCAGGACGACCGTCATGTTTCCAATAACCCGTGCATGGGTAATTTTAGCTGCGTTGAGCGGTGAAACAGAGATAGTAATAGTCTGGTATGTTCCGTCTTCGGCAATACGTCCTTCATCATCTACTATACCGCCCGTAGCCAATACTGTAATATCCTTCAATAGTGGTATTGTCACACTTTTCCCTTGCCTCAAGGTAACCATCAAATCTATCTTGTCCCCTGGCCTTAACAAGCCTGACATGGAAGAAACAATGTCGACCGGAAAGGTCAAACCCCTCTTGCCTTTTTCAATAAGGTTGGAAAATCCACTTCCTGTCCTGGATGCAAGAAAGTTTGATAACAAGGATTCGCCCGCATTGATTGATTGCATAATCCGCTTTCCGACTACAGAATCTGCACTATCTGCTCTTATGGCAGACGCATGAACGTAGCTGTTCGGCATTTCACGAATGGCCAGATTATTATAGGAGAGTACGTCGCCAATACGTAGATTCTTTTTTGCTACTACGATTTTTATTGGTTTATATTTATTGGATAGCCTGTTTTCCTCATCCTTTACCTTGCTGTTTATATAATCATCAGTAAAGTATGCTGCCCCACCACCGCTGGCAATTGCGCCGAGTAATAATATTGCTGTCGCTTTATTGACTGCCATGTCATTCGCTCCTGTTTTTTCTTAAATCTGTGGCTGCGAAATAGACCAGGTATATTCCGCCTGATGACTGGTAAGGCCATTTTTTACTATCCCGACAAAATTCCATGCTATAAATATTGCTGCTGCAACAAGCAGGTATTCGACTAATGTACTTCCTTTTTGTTTTCCTGGTCTCATATTAAACATCATCCCTTTATCCAATGAATCATTACCATTGATCTGTGTTTGCGAACAGGGCTTTTACCTATAAAGGTTAACTGGCATAACTCTTTCCCTTTCTGAAACTCAAGTATTGTGCCTCTCGATTCAGCCATTGTATTTTGACCCGACCATCCGGCTCTTGATAAGGTTGATCGGTACCATTGCTGATTCATGGATGCCGAACGATAGGAGCTTAATGTAATAGTCTCTGATCGTATGCCCAGATCCAGGCCGTGTATCCTTGAGATAACATGTGCATCCGGTGGCATGGGGAATTTTATTTCTGATTGCACAAATATCCTGTTTCGTGTAACAACCAGTGTGCCAACACTGCCGCCCGGCACATCACGTGATTGCACGGAATAACTATATCCTCTGTTTACAAAACCCACAGTCAAGTCATTGCCAACATGCCGAGACTTTAATTGCCCGAGCCCTTTAAGCTTCCACTTTGACTCAAAATGATTCATGACATCTTTAGAGTTTCTGTTTGATACGAAATTCTGTATTGACATAGGATGTCCATTGTAGACCATTTTCCTGGCCACCCATTCGGTTTGCATGCCTGACATAATATCGAATGCAGGTAATTGCAGATTATTCATATCTTCTGCATACGCAGGACTCACCAAGGAAAATAACAATATTGATATTTTTATATACTTCATTTTTTATAGATACCTAACAGGACAGTCGTCTTCGCACCGGCTTGAACATTCTTCGCGGCCTTTCCTTCTTTATAAACGGGGAATATAGATATCAGTCTAGCTGGCGACGCAATACACCGCACCGTTTCATCAATCACCAGTCTGTCCACTCTGTCTTTGTATATTGCTTCGGTAGGTGCGGTCCATGCATTCGACAATATTGAGCCGCTCGATGTAAATGTTAATTTACTATTATTGGCATTATTATTGCTGGTGACAGGGACAAAGTTTTTGACGCTGGCCGACACGGTAATTGAAGAATAGGTTTTCGATCCCAGGTTCATTCCATTTTTCAAGTCTACCCCCGGGATATCCTTACACCCGGGAATCACCTTGGCTATACTTGCGTTGGTGAATTTTGTAATCGCGCTAAATGCACTACC
>DRJK01000034.1 GCA_011052215.1 Gammaproteobacteria bacterium | reverse complement strand
ATTGTATCCCAGATTCTTTTTAAGATGTTCAATTAACCCGGTATTAACGGCCAGTATATCCTTATTCACACCGAGGTCTTTCAATTGTGTAACTTCAAGACCCGGATAGCCACAGGGGTTTATGTCATCAAACGGGGCCAGGTCCATGTCTATATTCAGACTGAGCCCATGGTAGCTACGACCCCTTTTGATGCGCAGTCCGAGCGCAGCGATTTTGCGGCCATTGATATAAACACCCGGTGCGCCCTTTTTGCGCGTTGAAGTGATTGTAAAATCATCCAGCAGGTCTATAATGCTTTGTTCTATTTTGTTAACAAATTCACTGACACCTATTCTCATGCGTTCAAGATCGCACAGCATATAGGCCACGGTCTGTCCTGGTCCGTGGTAGGTTATCTGGCCACCACGATCAGCAACGATAACCGGAATGGTATTTTCGTTAATGAGGTGTTCACGCTTTCCATTGAGCCCCAGCGTGTAAACAGGAGGGTGTTCAACCAGCCAGATTTCATCCAGCGTGTCATTATTACGGTTCACAGTAAAGCTCTGCATGCCCTTCAAAACCGGTGCGTATTCCTTGATGCCAAGATTGTGAACGAGTACATACATAGCAGGTAAAAAACAAGGTTAGTTGATGTCACAAGGTCATCATAATTTTTTTGTGTGCGCTCAGGTCACGGTAAACATTATCCAGTTGCTCACGATTCAGTGCCTCCATAATGATGGTAATGGAAATATAGTTCCCGCCACTACTTTCCTGTCGTTTGATATTAAAAGATTTCATATGCGGGAAATGTTTACGTGCGATATTTGTAAAGATATTTTCAATGGGGTCTGTAGAGAGTCCCATGGCCTTGATCGGAAAATCGCACGGAAATTCAATTGCTGAGTCCTTTGTCAGTTCCATGTTCAGGCCATCTCTTTTAACTGTTGTTTATACTGCCGATACAAGTCAATCATATTAATCCAGAAGGCGCCAGGTTTGCCGTCATTAACCCTTTCATTATCCAGTTTTGTAACAGGCAGAATTTCCCTGGTGGAGCTGGTGAGCCAGATTTCCTGTGCATTTAGCAGTTCCTGTTTCATGACAGGTCGTTCCTTAAACGGGATGCCATTTACCTCAGCGAGTTCCAGTACCAGGTCACGTGTCACACCGGGCAACAATTGGTTACTTTTGGGGGGTGTAATAATCTTCCCTTTCATAACGATGAACAGATTGCTGGCTGCCCCCTCCAGTGCCATGCCATCCTTTATCAATATGGCTTCTGCTGCATCTGCATCATGCGCCTCCTGTTTGAGGATTACATTGGCAAGTAAGGTGATGGCCTTGATATCACAACGCTTCCAGCGAATATCATCAAGCGTGATGGCGGTTACTCCATACTGTAAAATTGTGTCATCAACGGGCGGGATGGGATTACACATTACAAATACTGTCGGGATAACTTCTTCCGGAAAGACATGATCCCGTTTGGCCGCGACACCACGGGTGACCTGCAGATAGACTGAATAGTCATCAGTCCCGTGCTCTGTGACCAGTTTTTGCAGAATTGTTTTCCACTCACCATGTGTGTGTGGATTTATGATTCCGATAGCACCCAGGCTGTTGTTCAGACGCTCCAGGTGCTGGTCAAGGCGGAACAGTTTTCCGGCATAGGCCGGAATGACTTCGTAGACACCATCGCCAAGCAGGAAACCACGATCGAGGACAGAGACGCAGGCCTCTTCAATCGGCAAGGTTTTACCATTCAGATAAACAGAGTTCATTACTTGAACCAGAGTTTGATGCCATCAAGACTTCTGCTGAAAACACCGCCTTTGTTAACGGGTTGTAATGCGACGAGTGAGGCCTCGGCGATAACAGTTTTATCCAGCGAAATATTCAGTGTCCCCAGTTTTTTCCCCTTGCTGACGGGCGCCATTATTTCAGGTTGAATATCAATGGTTGCAGACAGTTTTTTATAACTTCCGCGCGGGAAGGTGATAAACATGTCAGAACCCAGGCCCAGTGACAATGTTTCTTTTTCACCCTTCCAGACACGAACCTGTTTGAGTGCCTGACCTGCGGAATACAGCTTTCTGCTTTCAAAGAAACGGAAACCGTAATTCAGCAATGCACGACTGCTGTTGGTACGTGCCTCTTCAGATTTATCACCCAGTACAACTGCAATTAATCGCATGTTTTTTCTTTTGGCCGATGAGACCAGGCAATAGCCGGCAGAACCGGTATGGCCTGTCTTGATGCCATCGACGGTCTTGTCACGCCATAGCAGTTTGTTGCGGTTGTATTGAGGAATGCCGTTATAAATAAATTTGCGTATGGAATAGTATGCGTAAAATTTAGGGTGTTCCCTGATGAGATTGATAGCGAGTGTCGCGATGTCCTTTGCGGTGCTGTAGTGGTTCTTGTGAGGCAGGCCGGTACTATTGGCGAAGTGTGTGCCAGTTAACCCCATTTTAACTGCATACTGGTTCATTAGTGAGACAAAGGTATCTTCACTGCCGGCGATGTGTTCGGCCAGGGCAACGGTGGCATCGTTACCGGACTGGACGATGATGCCCTTGAGCAACACCTCGACCGGAACCTTGCTGTTGACCTCAACAAAGGTACGGGAGCCGGGCATGCGCCAGGCTTTTTTGCTGATAAGGACCTTATCTGTCAGTTTCAGGCGTCCTGCCTTTATCTCATTAAAAATAACGTAGGCCGACATCAGCTTGGTAATACTCGCAGGCTCTACACGATTGACCGAACCGGATTCGGCCAGGACTGTCCCGCTGTTATAGTCCTGGAGTATGTAGCTTTTGGCGCTCACCTTCGGTGCAGCGGGAACGGGTATCTGTCCAGCTAACACACTGTTTTGTATGGTATAAATTAATAATACGAAGGCAAGTCGGGCAAGCTTGTACACATTACTCATGGTAAGATTTATATTGTCCTTTACGGGTTTCGTTGGCTATCTGCAGCTTATTGTAACGTGGCTACAGTGATAAAAACAGTCGTTACAACCGGTGCCGCAGTTATCACATGGATAGAGCATTAGTCGACACGGATACGAAACCCCTTGATACCCTGTCTGGCCAGCATTTTAATTAACTGGTCGGCTTCATGATCACCATTGACGGGGCCAATACGAACCCTGTACCTGGGTTGGCTGTTTGATATGTCCCTTGTGACGCGGATATCCGGTATGGGCAGACGTGATAACTTCGTGCTGAGCTGTTCAGCATTATCGCGCTTGTCAAATATCCCGACCTGAAGGTAAAGATTGCTGCCGTGTGATTTGTGCTGATAACTGGCAGGGTGTATTTGTGCCGGTTTCGACTTGACTGTGGCCGTTTTGGTGGTGTCCTGATATCCGGGTGTAATGGCCCTGACCTCGACATAACCTGTGCCGTTTTTTGTTATTTCAAGTTTTTGTGCTGCAACATAGGACAGATCAATTATTCGGCCATTAACGAATGGGCCGCGGTCATTGATTTTGACGATAATGCTTTTACCATTCTGCAGGTTGGTCACCCTGGCATAGGTTGGCAACGGTAATGTTTTATGAGCGGCGGTCATTGCATACATGTTGTATGGATCGCCGCTGGAGGTCAGTCGGCCGTGAAACTTGGAACCGTACCAGGAGGCAGTACCACGCTCAACGTAGTTCACATTACTTGTCATAACATAATAGGTTTGTCCGTTAACATCATATGACTTCGGGTTTCCACGTGCACTGCGTGGCTCATATCGTGGTTTTGCATCGGCTATCTTGTGGATGTCAACATTCTGTGCGGGGGCATAGTCGTCTGACTCAATGAATGAGCGATGTGGGCTGCAGGCATCAAGAACCAGCACCAGCATGGCCAGCATTACAATTCCGGATATCTGTCCGATCGATGTATTTTGCCTAATCAATGTTCTGATTTCAGTTTATTTTTTTCATGCGTTTTGTAATGGCTTCACTCAACTGGAAAACAGCCATGGCATATAATGGGCTATGATTGTAGCGGGTAATGACATAAAAATTTTGCATTCCCAGCCAGTATTCAGGGCCTGCTGTGCCGTCCAGCTTTATCAGGGCGGCCTTGATGTTTGTTTTGTCCGGAATCATGCCGGTAATCCCCATTTTCTTTAATTCCTTGAGTGAGTAATAGGGGTTGATTCCCTTATTGATGACGTCGTTGACGTGAGAGCTGTCAACCCGGGCCCTGACTGTAATGAGCTGATTTTTTTGCCATTTATGTTTTTTGAAATAATTGGCGACACTACCGATCATATCGGCAGGGTTATGCCAGATATCCCGTTTGCCGTCATGATCAAAATCGACTGCAAAGCGCCTGAAGCTGCTGGATATAAACTGCGGGCCTCCCATGGCGCCGGCATAGGAACCCTTGAGGCTCAATGGATCGACTTTTTCCTCGCGTGCCAGTAGCAGAAATTGCTCAAGTTCACCCCGGAAGAAGGCCGAGCGTTTGGGATAGTCAAAGGCCAGTGTCGACAGGGATTCCATTACAGGATACCTTCCCTCGTATCGGTTGTAGAGCGTTTCTACGCCCAGAATGGCAACAATTATCCTGGCGGGTACGCCGGTCTCCCTCTCGGCACGTTCCAGTAGAGCATGGTGTTGATTCCAGAAACCGACACCGCCCTTGATTCGTTGTTCTATCAGGAAAATTTTCCGGTACTCATACCAGGGTTTTTTTTCAGCAGGATTGGAGATTGACGCAATGATGTCAGGCCTTGGGTGTATGGCAACAAACCATTGTTCAAGCTCACCTGGCTTGAATTGATGACGCGTAACCATCATTTTAATAAAAGATTGAACCTCTGTTCTTTGCAGGTAACTGCTGTTTGTTAATCCGGATGAGAGGGCGGCCGGGTTGAAGCCAGTCAGGCCCAGCAGTAATACACTGAATAGTAGAGAAGTTTTTTTCATGAAACGGCCTTTGAATAATTAAGTTACTGTGCATGCATTTTTCTATGGGTGTGTATTGACATCAGGATTCCAAAGCCGGCCAGCAGGGTAACGATCGATGTTCCACCATAACTGATCAGTGGTAAGGGTACCCCCACAACAGGAAGGAGTCCAGACACCATGCCAATATTCACAAACACATAAACGAAGAAGGTCAGACTGATACTGCCGCCGAGCAACCTTGAATAAGAATCCTGTGCCTGTGTGGCAATGTAAATACCGCGCAGGATAAGAAAGGAATACAGCAGTAATAACATGATTGCGCCCATCATACCGAATTCCTCACTGAATACCGCAAAAATAAAATCCGTACTGCGTTCGGGCAGAAAATCGAGTTGTGACTGTGTGCCGTTCAGCCATCCTTTACCGTAGGCCCCACCCGAGCCGATGGCGATCTTGGACTGGATGATATGGTAGCCTGATCCCAGCGGATCATTTTCAGGGTTCAGGAATGTTTTGATGCGGGTACGCTGGTAGTCACGCAGCATGTAACTCCATATAGGCCAGGCCATGAGTGCCAGCAACAGGCTGGCACCACCCAGGTAGCGCCAGCGCAGGCCTGCGAGGAAAAGTACAAAAAAACCGGCACTGGCAATGAGCAGTGACGTGCCAAGATCGGGTTCGATGGCAACCAGAAATACGGGTACGGACAACAATACGATGCTGGCCAGGATTTTTCCAATTCCGGGTGGCAGGTTCGTTTCAGCCAGGTACCAGGCCACTGCCATGGGGGCCACAAGTTTCATCAACTCCGAGGGCTGGAAACGAAAAAAATAAAGATCAAGCCAGCGTTGCGCGCCCTTGACCTGGACTCCGGCCAGGATAACGAGGGTAAGCAGAATCACACCCAGTACAAACAGTCCCGGTGTCCATCGCTTCAAGGTCTGGGGGGTTAATTGCGCCAGTACCAGCATGATGGTGAAGCCGAAGCCGAGGCGTATGGCCTGTTTCTGCACTTCACCAATATCCTGCCCCGTGGCACTATACAAAACAAACAGACCGATTAGAGAGAGGATAAACAGGGCTACCAGTAACGGAAAGTCCAGGTGTAATTGTTGCAACCACTGCTGATAAAGTGGTGTTCTGTATTCCGGGTTATTCAGGTCGGTATTTTTCATTTTATTTTACCAGCCATGTAATGGTTGATTATTTTTGATGCGATCGGGGCGGCGATTTTGCCACCACTGCCACCATTTTCAATGACAACGGCAATGGCGATGCGAGGATTCTTTACGGGGGCAAATGCGATAAAAAGTGCATGGTCACGGAGTTTCATTGCCACTTTTTTCTCTTCATATTCTTCTTCCTGTTTGATTCCGAAGACCTGGGATGTCCCTGTTTTTCCGGCCACTTTAAACCTGGAATTGGCAATTCTTCGGGCTGTGCCACGATAATTGTGTACAACATGTGTCATGGCTTTCTGTATATAATCCCAGTAACGTTGCTGGACCTGTTGCAGCAGTGGATCGGTTTCAAGCCTTTGACCGGGTATTGAAGATCCCAGAACCAGGTGTGGTCTGACCGGTTTTCCCTTATTTGCCAGAATGGCTGTTGCTGTCGCGAGTTGCAGCGGTGTTGCCAGCAGGAAGCCCTGGCCAATACCGGTATTCAGTGTTTCACCGGGAAACCAGGGTTGGTTCCTTTTTTCACGTTTCCATTTGCGTGACGGCAGTAATCCACTGCTTTCGATAGGCATATCAATCCCGGTTTTTCGCCCGAATCCGAAGGCCTTCAGGAAAGGGCTGATACGATCGATTGAAAGGTGGAGAGAAAGATTATAGAAAAAAACATCACAGGATTGAGTGATGGCTTGATCCAGGTTAACAGTCCCGTGCCCGGTTTTTTTCCAGTCACGGAATTTTCTTTTTTCGCCAAATGGTATAATGAAATAACCGGGGCAAAAGATCTCATAGTGTTCATTGGTAATGCCGTACTTCAGTCCTGCCAGGCCTATAAAAGGCTTGATAGTCGAGCCAGGCGGGTATCTTCCCTGAAGTGAGCGGTTGTACAACGGCCGGGATTCATTTTTACGCAGTGCATCGTAATCCTTGAATGCGATCCCGTTTACGAACGGGTTGGGGTCGAAGCCCGGGGTACTGATTATAGCCAGGATCTGGCCATTACGCGGATCCATTGCGACGATAGAGCCGTTGTGCTTCCCCATTGCCTGTTCTGCAATGGCCTGTAGTGCGGCATCGATGGTCAGATGAATATCCTTGCCTGTCGCAGGCAGCGTTTGTTCCAGTATACGTAAAATCCTGCCTTGTGCATTTGATTCAACCTGCTGGTAACCGACGGTCCCATGCAATGTTGATTCATAAAACTTTTCAATACCGGTTTTGCCGATATGATTGGTGCTGATGTAGTTGGTCGGGTCAAGGCGTTTGATGTCATTCAGGTCTTTTCGGCCAATGTAGCCCAGCACATGCGAGAAGGTTTTGCCCAAAGGGTAGTGGCGATTGAGGCTGGCAACAATCTGCACCCCCGGTAATCGGTGCAGGACAGCCGCTATCCTGGCAACTTCACGATCACTGAGGCGAAAACGTAAAGGGATATTGTCAAATTTCTGTTTGTATTTAAGGCGCTTGTTGAATTGTTTAAGGTCATGTTCGCGGATATTAATGAGAGACTTTATCTGGTCAAGTAATTGTTCCATGTCCTCGACCTGTTCAGGAATAATTTCCAGGCTGTAGGCGGCCTGGTTTTCTGCCAGGATGACCCCGTTACGGTCATAGATCAGGCCGCGGGTCGGGCCAATCGGCAGAAGTTTTACACGATTGTCGTGCGAGAGTGTCGTGTAGTGTTTATGATTAAGGATTTGCAGATAAGTCAGCCGGGTAAGGACGACGGCTATCAATATCACAACAAGGAGGGCGCTGATGGTTGCCCTGAACCTGAACAGGCTGGCCTCGGCACGATGATCTCTAAGGTGTTCACGCCGCATTGATGGTTACTGCACCTTGAATGTTCGTCGAAAATGACGAAGCAGGATAAAGATCCACGGCCAGAGCACCATACCGGCTATCGGTGGTAGCCAGAATTGCAGGCCCTTTGAGGGCTGGCCGGTGATGCCGTCGAACCAGAGCAACAATAGCTGGTACAGGTTGAGTAGCATCCAGACAACGATGGCCTGCTGCCATAGCGGGAAAAGCCTGATGCGTTGATGCAGGTTGATAACGAGATAGGCGAGTACAGCCATGCAAAGCGCATGCTGACCGAGTAATGTACCTTTCAGTACATCAAGGAACAGGCCTGCAATCCACCCATAACCAACACCTATTCTTTCGGGTATCGCCATGCACCAGTAAATCAGGATCAATGCAGACCACTCCGGCCGGACAAATTGCAACAGACCCGGCAAGGGAACAATGGCAAGTATGAACGCGGCCAGGAAAGTCGCCAGGATTAACCAGCCGCCCTGATGTACCACCGGCTTCATTTATTCTTTCCCTTACGCTTCTTTTTTGAGACGCTATGATGCATATTTTTGATGTGTTGCCCTGAAAATACCAGCAGAACTTCACGGCTGCGGTTCAGGTGTGCGGTGGGTTCGGCTGAAATCTGTGCGAATGCGCGATCGGGTGTACGTTTCACATCTGTAACAGTGGCAACAGGGTAACCGGGGGGGTAGATTTCGCCCAGTCCGGATGTCACCAGCCGGTCGCCTTTCCTGATATCGGCATTATTGGGCAGATAGGGAAGGCTTATCCGGTTTATCTGTCCCGTTCCTGTGGCGATGGTTCTTAGCCCGTTGCGACTAACTTGTACCGGGATACTGTGCCCCGGGTCTGTTATCAACCTGACGGTGCTATGGGATGGCAGAACCTTGATAACCTGACCCATGATCCCGAAGGCATCCATCAGGGGCTGGTCAACAAAAACACCGTGTCGCGCTGTTTTATTGATGCGGATTAAATGCTTGTAAGGATCCAGGTCGACATTGTAGAGTTCGGCAATAAGTACCCGGTCTGCGACCTTGAGAGATGAGCCAAGCAGGCCTCTTAGCCGCCGGTTTTCAGCTTCGAGATCAGCATTTTTTAATGAGCGCGCCTGCATGAGCAGATTTTGTGAATGCAGGCGTGCATTTTCTTCCTGCAATTGTTGTCTTGAAGACATACTTTCCGAGAACCAGTGCACGACCTCGGCGGGGAGATCAACCAGGTATTCAATGGGTGCAATAATCAGTGACAGGCCGGCCCGCAAGGCATGCAGATGTTGCTGGCGGTGGTCCAGAGTCATTAATGAAATTGAGACCAGCACCAGTAATACCAGCCGTGTGGTGATTGAAGGACCCTGTGTAAATAACAGCTTGATAAATGCTTTCCTCCAAACCTGCGCGATACAGGATGATGTATGGCAAGCGTATTATTTATAATAGTGGGTTGCCGGATTACTCGACCGTGAATATGTCGCCACCATGCTCATCCATTAATTCCAGTGCGCGTCCGCCACCACGGGCAACACAGGTAAGGGGATCATCTGCCAGGACGACAGGGAGCCCGGTTTCCTCCATCAGCAATCTGTCGATATCCTTCAGCAGTGCGCCGCCACCGGTTAACACAATACCGCGCTCGGCCACATCGGAACCCAGTTCGGGTGGGGTTTGTTCCAGGGCTGTTTTGACTGCGCCAACAATTCCTGACAGGGGCTCCTGCAAGGCCTCCAGGATTTCATTACTGTTCAGCGTAAAGCTTCGGGGGACACCTTCTGACAGATTACGTCCCTTGACCTCCATTTCGTTGACTTCGTTACCCGGGAATGCCGTGCCTACAGTGTGCTTGATCTTTTCAGCAGTTGCTTCACCGATCAATGTGCCATAGTTGCGCCTGACATAGTTGATAATGGCCTCATCAAAACGGTCACCACCAATCCGGACCGATGCAGAATAAACGATACCGTTAAGCGACAGGACGGCGACTTCAGATGTGCCACCACCAATATCCAGCACCATCGAACCGCGTGCCTCATCGACCGGCATACCGGCGCCGATGGCCGCAGCCATGGGTTCTTCTATAAGGTATACTTCCCGCGCGCCGGCACCCGCAGCAGATTCCCTTATTGCGCGCCGCTCAACCTGGGTTGAACCACAGGGTACGCAAACCAGCACACGTGGACTGGGTTTGAAAAAACGTGTTTCATGTACCTTGTGTATAAAGTGCTGCAGCATTTTTTCGGTGACGCGGAAATCAGCGATAACCCCGTCTTTTAAAGGCCTGACGGTGGTGATGTTACCGGGTGTTCTGCCCAGCATTTTTTTGGCTTCAGCGCCGACCGCAGCCAGACTTTTCGGACCCCCTGGCCCCCTGTCCTGGCGGATGGCGACGACCGAGGGTTCATTCAGGACAATACCCTGTCCACGTACATAAATCAGGGTATTTGCAGTGCCAAGATCGATTGACAGATCATTGGAAAATAACCCTCGTAGCTGTTTTGCAAACATAATGCGGCTTGGTTCCTTATGCTGGATTAACTTTAATTGTGTGTAAAAAAAGCGACTTTATCAATGAGTGGCACTTTGGGCAAGAACTCATGTATGTTACCTTACACTTTTTAACAGTGTGTCACATTTTACGGGAGAATAGAATGTCATTGGATGCTGCGGAAGTGGTGAAAATTGCACATCTGGCAAGGTTGGCGATCGAGGAAAAAGGCATACCCGACTATGCTGGAAGCCTGTCCAGTATCCTCGACCTGGTGGAGCAGATGGGGGCCGTGGACACCGCCGGTGTTGAGCCGATGGCCCATCCATTTGAGTTGTCGCAGCGCCTGAGGCCCGACGAAGTAACCGAGACAAACCAGCGGGACCATTTCATGAAAAATGCCCCACGAGTCGAAGACGGGCTTTTTCTTGTTCCTCAAGTTATTGAATAATATATAAATAATATTTTATATGGAATAGTTATGTATAGCAAAACAGTCGCCGAATTATCAGACGGGTTACAAAAAGGTGAGTTTTCAAGCGAGGAGCTGACCCGTATCTACCTGGATCGCATCAATAATCCGGGGGAGGATCTGAATTGTTTCATCAGCATCACCGCTGAACTGGCGATGGATGCCGCCAAGGCGGCTGACCGGTCAAGAAGTAACGGCAAGGCCGGCCCGCTGACCGGCATACCGATTGCCCACAAGGATATTTTTTGCACCGAGGGGGTCAAAACCAGTTGTGGCTCCAGAATGCTGGATAATTTTATTGCGCCCTATAGTGCAACCGTTATTCAGCGACTGAATTCAGCCGGGATGGTCATGCTGGGCAAGACCAATATGGACGAATTCGCGATGGGTTCATCCAACGAGACCAGCCACTATGGCCCGGTTAAAAATCCCTGGGACACAAGGGCCGTTCCCGGCGGCTCCTCCGGCGGCTCGGCATCCGCAGTCGCTGCCCGACTGGCACCGATAGCCACCGGCACCGATACGGGTGGCTCCATTCGCCAGCCTGCGGCCCTTTGCGGCATCACCGGACTCAAACCAACCTATGGCCGGGTCTCCCGCTATGGCATGATTGCCTTTGCCTCCAGCCTGGATCAGGCCGGGCCAATGACCCGTACGGCCGAAGACGCGGCAATGGTTTTGACCGCCATGGCAGGGTTCGACCCAAGGGACTCAACCTGTGTGGATCGTGAAGTACCCGACTACACGGCCGGCCTGGATACCCCTGTCAAGGGCCTCAAGATCGGCCTGCCCGGAGAATTTTTTGGAGAAGGTCTGGATAGTGGTGTCGCTGATGCCGTACAGGCTGCACTGTCTGAATATGAAAAACTGGGGGCGGAACTGATTGATATCAGCCTGCCAAACAGCGGACTTTCAGTTCCGACCTATTATGTTGTGGCCCCCGCCGAATGTTCCTCCAACCTGTCACGCTTCGATGGTGTTCGATTTGGATACCGTTGTGAAAACCCGAAAGATCTCGAGGATCTGTACAAACGCTCACGTGGCGAAGGGTTTGGCGAAGAGGTGAAACGCCGGATCATGATCGGCACATACGCGTTGTCTGCCGGTTATTACGATGCCTATTATCTGAAGGCACAACAGTGTCGTCGTCTGATCAGTGATGATTTTCGAAAGGCCTATGAAAAGGTGGATGTCATCATGGGCCCAACTGCGCCTTCGGTTGCATTTAATATAGGCGAAAAGACAGATGACCCCGTGTCCATGTATTTATCAGATATCTACACCATCGCGGTTAATCTGGCGGGGTTGCCCGGTATGTCAATCCCGGTCGGGCTGGCCGACGGCCGGCCGGTGGGCCTGCAGATCATTGGCAACTATTTTGAAGAACCGCGTTTGTTGAATGTGGCACATCAATATCAGCTGGTTACGGATTGGCATCAGCAAATCCCGCCGGGGTTTGCTGATGCCATTCCGTAACCACAGGAACTAGGGGAGAGGAACTAGGGACTAGGTTTTTGGTTTTACCTAGTCCCTAGTCCCTCGTCCCTTAAAATATGTAGTCTAAAATTGTAAAAAAACCGGCCATGTAGCCAGTTTAAAAAGTATGGGGAATTT
>DRJK01000033.1 GCA_011052215.1 Gammaproteobacteria bacterium | reverse complement strand
TTTGGAACACAGGACTCAACGGGCCTGGGTATCAGGCTGGAGAAATTGACCTGGGGCTCCTGGACACCTCACAAGTACAAACTGGCGGTTTCCGGATGTCCCCGAAATTGTGCGGAAGCCACCATCAAGGATTTTGGTGTGGTGTGTGTGGACTCCGGTTATGAACTGCATATCGCAGGTAACGGTGGCATCAAGGTGCGTGCAACGGATTTATTATGCATTGTCAGTACAGAAGAGGAAGTAATGGAATACTGCGCCGCATTCATGCAAATTTATCGTGAAGAGGCACATTACCTGGAGCGCACTGCACCCTGGATCGAGCGTATCGGGCTGACCTACGTCAAGGAACGGCTGATAGAAGACCCGGATGGCAGAAAGGCCGCTGCCGAACGTTTCATTTTCTCGCAAAAGTTCGCACAGAATGATCCCTGGGAAGAACGTGCGAAAGGCGCTGAAATACATGAATTTACACCGATCAAGAAAATCAGTTAACAGGCTGACAACAGATTAAAGGTAAAAGAGAATGAGTGAAAACTGGATTGAAATAGGCGACCTGAATGACATCCCGCGACTGGGTGCCCGTGTGGTTGAAACCCCGGATGGTGATATTGCCGTCTTTCGAACCAAAGATGACAGGGTATTTGCCATACGCGATCATTGCCCGCACAAGGGCGGGCCATTGTCGCAGGGTATGGTTACAGGTAACAAGGTAGTTTGTCCGATGCATGACTGGAAGATCAATCTGGCTTCCGGGCAGGCAGTTGCACCGGATACAGGTTGTGCCGCTACTTATCCTGTCAAGATGAATGGCGACACGATCATGCTTTCCTTGACTCCCAATAAAGATTGTTCAAATAAATAATTAAAAAAACATTACCCTGTTTATCTAATTCCTGTCCCATGATCCATAAAACTATCCAGACAACCTGTCCCTACTGTGGAGTGGGTTGTGGTGTGCTTGCAGACCTTGATGAGCAAGGCGTTATTTCTGTAACAGGCGATCCTGAACACCCGTCCAATCTTGGCCGGTTGTGCTCAAAGGGTGCCGCCCTGGCCGACACACTGGGCATGGAAGGCAGGTTACTTTATCCGGAGCTGAACGGAAATACGGCCAGTTGGGATGATGCACTCGACTTTGTCGGCCGCCGATTGCAATCCGTTATCCACGAACATGGCCCCGACAGTGTTGCATTTTATGTCTCGGGTCAGTTATTGACCGAAGATTATTATGTGGCCAACAAGTTAATGAAAGGTTTTATCGGTTCTGCCAATATTGATACCAACTCCCGCTTATGCATGTCATCTGTTGTGTCTGCACAAAAACGTGCATTTGGTGGCGATGTGATGCCGGGTTGTTATCAGGATCTTGAGCGTGCCAGGCTCATCGTCATTACCGGGTCCAATACCGCCTGGTGTCATCCGGTGTTGTATCAACGTATTGTCAAGGCAAAACAGGACAACCCGGATCTGATGGTGGTCGTGATCGACCCAAGAAAAACAGCGACTGCCGATATTGCCGACAGTTTCCTGCCCATCAAACCGTCAACCGATGCAATTTTATTTAATGGCTTGCTGGTCTATTTGTCAGAATCCGGTGAAAACAATATCCAGTTTATAAATGCATGTACTGAAGGGGCTGGTCAGGCAATTGAAGAGGCGAAATCCTCGTCACCGGATATAAAAACGGTTGCAGAACTGTGTGAACTGAACCCGGATGATGTAGAAGATTTTTATCGTTCATTTGCCCGTACCGAAAAAGTAGTTACCGTATACTCGCAGGGCATTAACCAGCACAGCAGTGGTACCGATAAAGTAAACAGTATTATTAATTGTCATTTGTTGACAGGACGCATCGGTCGCCCGGGCATGGGGCCATTCTCCTTGACCGGACAACCGAATGCCATGGGCGGTCGTGAGGTTGGCGGGCTGGCAAACCAGCTTGCCGCCCACATGGAAATAGACAACAGTGATCATCGTGAACTCGTGCAGAATTATTGGCAATCACCAACAATGGCTGATTCGCCTGGATACAAAGCGGTAGAACTGTTTGAAGCCGTCAATCAGGGCAAGATCAAGGCACTGTGGATCATGGGTACCAACCCGGCTGTGAGTATGCCTGATTCCAGCAAGGTGCGCGAAGCATTGTCTAAATGTGAACTGCTGATTGTTTCCGACTGTGTACGCCAAACCGATACCAATCAATATGCACAGGTCATGTTTCCTGCCCAGACATGGGGTGAGAAGGACGGGACAGTCACAAATTCGGAGCGACGCATCTCCAGGCAACGATCATTATTGCCCATACCGGGTGAGGCCAGGGCAGACTGGTGGATAATTACCGAAGTAGCCAGGCGAATGGGTTTCGAAAAGGCATTCAGCTATGGCGAAGCAGCAGATATTTTTTTCGAACATGCTGCCTTGTCCGGGTTTGAAAACAATGGCAAACGTGGTTTTGATATCAGTGCCTATGCCAAATTGACATATCAGGAATACGATGATCTGCAACCGCAGCAATGGCCCATTACCCGGGCGGTGCCTGAAGGCCAGGAACGTATGTTCGGGGATGGTGTTTATTTTACCGACAGCAGGAAAGCACAGTTTGTTGCCATCAACCCCAAACCACCCGCAGTTGAGGTGGATCATGAATACCCGCTGGTGCTGAACAGTGGGCGAATACGTGACCAGTGGCATACCATGACACGGACAGGGCGGTCAGCGCGGTTGTCGGGTCATATTACCGAGCCCTATGTTGAAATTCATCCAGACGATGCGGCGCAGTATGGGGCAGTCGAACAGTCCTTGATCAAGGTCCGGAGCAGGTGGGGCGATCTCATTGTGCGCGTGAAAGTTTCTGAACAGCAACGCCGGGGTTCTGTTTTTATTCCCATGCACTGGAATGATCAGTTTGCCAGCCATGCCTGCGCAGGCACATTGATTAACGCTGCTGTTGACCCTGTATCAGGTCAGCCTGAACTTAAACATACACCGGTCAGTCTGGAGAAATATCAACCACAGTGGTATGGATTTTTGATGTCGCGACGACGTTTATTGCTTACCAATGCGAGTTACTGGGCCTGCTCGAAGGGACGTGGCCACTGGAAATATGAAATTGCCGGCACAGAGTTACCAGGGGACTGGGCCTCGTGCGCAAGAAACCTGCTATGTTCGCATGAGCAGGATGTAGGCTGGATTGAGTATTTTGATAACGCCCTGAAACGTTATCGTTCAGCCAGGCTGGTAAATGGCAGGCTTGAAAGCTGTGTGTTTATCGGGCCTGATTTTAACCTTCCCCCCCGGGATTACCTGGCGGAGCTATTTGAAAAAGAAAGTCTTGATAATCAGGACAGGGCCAGTCTGCTAAGCGGTAAACCACCCCCTGGATCAGAGGACCGCGGCCCCGTGCTTTGTGCCTGTTTTAACATAGGGCTTAACCAGATAAAAAAATCCATAACAGGAAATCACCTGAAAACTGCTGAAGAGATTGGGGCGTATCTTAAGGCAGGAACGAATTGTGGCTCCTGTATTCCCGAGTTAAAAAAGATTCTGGAGGGAATGCAACCGGTATAACTCAAGGAACCCCTTGTTTATCTCACCATCATAATTAACAGAATGACAAAACCGACAACGGCAAGCAGAACCATAATGGCTGTTTGCCAGTCCTTTTTACTGCCTTTGGGACCATTTTTCAGCCACTGATTTGCTGCGGGCCACAGTCGCCAGACCATAATCCCCAGAAAGGCAGCGGAGGCAATTTTTATCCAGGTATCCATCTACTTATCCTTCAGGCAATAAAAAGGCAAGCCATGGGAAACCATGGCTTGCCTTGTATATAGTGATTAATCATCCCCTGAGAATGCGCCCAGAATGTAGAGAAGGTTCACAAACAGGTTATGTATATTCAGATACAGACTGACTGTTGCACGAATATAGTTCGTTTCACCACCATGGATGATGCGACTGGTATCAAACAGAATGAAACCACTCATCAGCAAAATAATGCCTGAAGAGATGGCCAGCGAAAATGCCGGGATTGAAAAGAAAATATTCAGTATGGCAGCACCCAGTATCACCAGTAGTCCAACAAACAGGAAACCACCCATAAAGCTGAAATCCTTACGGGTTGTCAGAACGTAACCTGACAGTCCGAGGAAAATAACACCGGTACCTCCCAGTGCAGTCATAACGGTATTGCCGCCATTGGGAATAGCCAGATAATAGGAAAGCATCGGGCCGAGGCTTAAGCCCATCAAGCCTGTGAATGCGAAAACCACAAAAATACCTGCAGTTGAATTTTCAAAGCGGGGTAAAACAAGCCATACCAGCACAAAGGCACCGATGATAGAACCCAGGGCCATACCTTGTGAAATACCCACAGCCATTGAAACACCGGCCATAACACCGCTGAAAATGAGCGACATGGAGAGCAGCATATAGGTATTGCGTAATACCTTGTTGGTCGCCAGAGCTGACTCGCGACCCCTTGCGACTTGTCCGTAATTATTCATTGTAAATCCTCTTGTTTAAATAAAATCGTTTAAAGCTGTTACTGACTAAAGTAAGGGTTAATCTTTAATAATTCAACCCCTTATTTTATCTTTTGCCACTGGATTTTGGTGGCGATTCTGCTATTCTAACGCTTCGAATTTTGGCCTGTTTGGCTGAAAATGAACATGTTTATAGATAGACATGTACGGGTACCAAAAGTTTCAGGTTAATAACCTCTAAAAAATATGGGTAACCCAGGAATCCGGAGGGCTGGCTGAGCGGTTGAAAGCACTGGTCTTGAAAACCAGCGTGGGTTTGTAGCCCACCGTGAGTTCGAATCTCACGCCCTCCGCCATATTATT
>DRJK01000032.1 GCA_011052215.1 Gammaproteobacteria bacterium | reverse complement strand
TTTTTCCCTGCTTGAATTTGTTACTCATTCGGGACAATGTATTAATTGACCTGACGGTTTCCTTTTTCAACTCAGGTGTAAGGAGCAATGCGTATTGATAAATCGAGCTTTTCAGGCTGAGGTACTGGTCATTGATATTTTTCAGTGCGTCCTTTGCCTTGTTGTATTCCACTATCAGTTGCTTGCTTTCAAGTGCATCTTTACGCACCAGGTTTTTTGTATACAAGGCCATCATCAGCAACGATGCACCCAGCAAGGTGGCAACAACCAGAAAACGACCCTGAAAGCTTTTTAGTAACATTAATATTCAACTGGTAATACGAAAATTAACAATGCAACATTTATATTCAAGCTATCATCAATAAAAAGATTCAGGCTGATCATCCAGCCCGGTATAATTTACAGTATACAAAGATACTAGGAGTTTGTCCGAGAATAGAAGCCTTAACGATGTAAGTCCACTTTAAGTCCATTTTTTTTGTAATTTGAGGCGAAACGATCGCCCCTCAGCAGTGTCATACAGGCAAGTAGCGGATCTGATTTAACGGGAATGTGCAGGAGAATGGCCTTTACACAGCAGGCCGTCTATTTTGGACAGATGCCTGGACTGGTAGTAGAATTCTCTCCATCTCAAGCCTAAGGAAACACTGCCGGATGCCGTTATACGAGGAACATTGGAGGAAACAGCCCGGGTTTTCAGGGCCAAAACCCTTGTCCGGCAACTGTCATTGGAGCAATCCCCGGAACAGCCGGGTATTATTACGATTTGCGACCCGGAAACCCTGTCTTGGATATTGATGAAGCCGGGTCAGCCTCCTAGATGAAGCATAATAACAGCAAAATCATGATTGGCATGTCAGGCGGGGTCGACTCCTCCGTCGCTGCACTGCTATTACTGGAAAAGGGCTTCAGGGTTGAAGGCCTGTTTATGAAAAACTGGGAAGAGGACGATACAGATGTACATTGCAGTGCTGAACAGGATCTGGGTGATGCTGCATCTGTCTGTAAAACGCTGGGGATTCCCCTGCATACAGTCAATTTTTCATCCGAGTACTGGAACCGGGTTTTTGAATATTTTTTGGCTGAATATAAAGCGGGGCGAACTCCAAATCCTGACATCATGTGTAACAAGGAAATAAAATTCAAGGCCTTTCTTGACTACTCCCTGCATCTGGGGGCCGATGCCATTGCAACCGGTCATTACGCCAGGATAGAAAAACAGGGTGATTTGTTCCTGCTAAAAAAAGGCAGCGATCAAAACAAGGATCAAAGCTATTTTCTTTACATGCTGGGGCAACACCCCCTTGGCAAAAGCCTGTTCCCTGTAGGTGAACTTGAAAAACAGGAAGTACGCTCGATTGCAGAAAAAAATAACTTTACAAACTTTTCAAAGAAGGACAGCACTGGCATCTGCTTTATCGGTGAACGAAATTTCAGAAATTTCCTGCAAAACTATATTCCCGCACAACCCGGTGATATCGTTACCCCGGAAGGGAAACGAATCGGAACCCATCAAGGACTGATGTATCACACGCTGGGCCAAAGACAGGGGTTGGGTATTGGTGGTAGCAAAGATGGTTCGGGAGAACCCTGGTATGTAATTGACAAGGACATGAAACAAAACAGACTGATTGTGGGACAAGGCCACAACCACCCCTTGTTATACAAATCGGAGCTGGTCGCAACAGACTTGCACTGGGTCAGCGGCTTTTCACCGGATAAAACCTTTACGTGTATGGCTAAAACAAGATATCGACAGCCAGATCAATTATGTAAAGTAGACAGTCAGGAAGATAATGGTGTAAAAGTTGACTTTGATTCACCCCAGCGGGCTATTACACCGGGGCAATCGGTAGTATTCTACCAGGATGACAACTGCCTTGGGGGCGGAGTCATACTGTGACAATCTTTTCTGACAATTAAACAAAATCACAGCTACATATGGAAAAGAAAAAGACAATATCAGAAGTAATAAAGGTGCGCGACCTGGTGTCGCACTATGGTGAACGGCAGATACTGAATGACATCAATCTCACCATTAAACAAGGTGAGGTCATGGTCATTATGGGTGGCAGTGGTTCCGGCAAGACCACCCTGCTTCGCACCATGTTGGGGCTGAACACCCCGACAAACGGTGATATTGAGCTAATGAACAAGTCAATTATCGGACTGAGCACACCTGAACTCTACAAGATAAGACAACAATTCGGTGTCTCTTTCCAGGGCGGAGCATTATTCAGCTCGATGTCAGTCAGGGAAAATATACAACTACCATTAAATGAACATACCCGGCTGGACCAGAAAACCATGGATATCATGTGCCGGCTTAAACTGGAGGTTGTAAACCTGTCCGGATTTGAAAACCTGATGCCTGCAGAACTCTCCGGTGGCATGTTAAAAAGGGTCGCACTCGCGCGTGCAATTATCATGGACCCCAAGCTGCTTTTCTTTGATGAACCCTCGGCCGGGCTGGACCCGGTCGTATCAGCCGAACTGGATGAACTCATTGTCAAGCTGAAAAATGCCATGAACATGACCATTATTGTGGTCACTCATGAACTTGAAAGTGCATTTCGAATTGCTGACCGGATCACCGTGCTGGACCAGGGCTCAGTACTGATCACCGGGACAGTGGACGAAGTCAAAAACTGTGAGAACGAACGTGTTCAGAACCTGCTCAATCGTCGACCACGCAATGAAAATGTTGATGCCGATGAATACCTGAAGCGTTTAACGGGAAGTATGTAATGATAAAAGAATCAGTGACCAGATTTGGACGGAAGGGTGTCGATTTTATCGAAACCACGGGCATGATGGGAGTATTCCTGTTTAACTGTTTTTACCATGTGTTCAGGCCTCCACACAAAATTTTTTCAATCATTAAACAAATTCACTTTATTGGTGCACGCTCAACCATTGTTATCGTTTTTACCGGCCTGTTTACCGGTATGGTGCTGGCCTTGCAGGGCTACCATAACCTGAAGGATTTTGGCTCTACCGACTTGCTGGGTTCAGCCGTGGGCCTGGGGCTGATACAGGAACTGGGGCCCGTATTAACTGCACTGATGGTCATCGGGCGTGCGGGCTCGGCCATGTGTGCTGAAATAGGTATCATGCGCCATTCCGAGCAAATTGATGCACTGGAATGCATGGGTATCGATCCTTACCGCTTCCTGATGGTTCCGAAATTTATTGCTGCAATCATTTCTCTGCCCATCCTTACCTTTATTTTTGATATCGCCGGAATATTGGGCGGCTATCTTGTTGGCGTTGTCCTGATGGGTGTCAGTGAAGGCTCCTATTTTCAGGGAATGTATAACTCGGTTGACTGGGCCGATGTGCAGTTAGGGTTTGTAAAATCATTGATTTTTGCTATTTTAATCGTATGGATAGCGACTTTTAAGGGTTATTTCCTGCATATTCTAAAGTCTGGTGGCCATGGTGCCGAAGGTGTAAGCAGAGTCACCACCGATACCGTCGTATTATCTTCTGTCATGATCCTGGCAAGTGACTATCTGGTCGGCACGATTATGCTTTAAGGATATTTTTTTTGAAATGAATATTACAGGTACCACGAATTAATAATAAAGGGAACTCCGGCATGAAAAAATCTATGCTCGAATTTACAGTAGGCGTGTTCATGATCGTCGGTCTGGTCAGTTTTTCATACCTGGCCATCACGGTTGGTGGTACCGACTGGTTTAGCGACCAGAACTACAAGGTAAAGGCCCGATTCAATTCCATTGCCGGCCTCAAGGAAGGTGCGGTGGTCGAGATTGCCGGCGTCAGGGTTGGGAAGGTGGAAAAAATAAAACTGGATAAAAACGAATTTGAAGCCGAAGTCCTGCTCTCCATAGTAAATGGTATAAAACTTCAGGATGACACGATTGCATCAATCCGTACGGCTGGAATAATCGGTGACCGGTTTGTAAATATCAAGCCCGGGGGGTCTGACGAAACAATAAACCCGGGTGGAATGATTATTGAAACCGAATCTGCAATCAGCCTGGAAGAGCTGATCAGTAAATATATTTTTGAAAGCGGGAAGTAAAACAAGATGATCATAATCGATAAAAATAAACGAAACATACTGTTATTCATTGCAGCCATCCCATTGCTTTATTCAATACAGGGCCATGCATATCAATCACCGGAAGGGATCATGGTGGCTGTTAGTAACCCGCAGACAAAAGACATTAAAGCCGATGATGACTTCACCGTAGATGATGAAGATGAAATCAAGGTAAATGACCCGTTTGAGTCATTTAACAGGGCCATATTTAAATTCAATGACGAGCTCTACACAGGTGTAATGAAACCGATCGCCATTGGATACCGGGCAGTTATCCCCGAAAAAGCCCGGTCATCGATTAAAAACTTTTTCACTAACCTGCTTGCCCCTGTCAGGGTAGTGAATGCAGCACTCCAGCTTAAAGGCCAGGATGCAACCAATGAGCTCGTCCGGTTTGGCGTGAATACAATCATTGGCTTCGCTGGCCTTCTTGATGTTGCCAGAGATGATTTTAATATCAAAATCAAAAAAGAGGATTTCGGTCAGACACTCGGCCACTATGGCATGGGCAGCGGCCCGTACCTTGTATTACCTCTCTGGGGGCCGTCATCAGTCCGTGACGGATTTGGTTTGCTTGTAGACGGCGTTTACCTTGATCCGGTGGCCTACCTGGACAAAACAGAGGACTATTTGATTGTCCGGTTTATTGACATCGAGACCACTATCTCACTGGACAAGGACACCTATGAAGCGATCAAGAAAGATTCACTCGACCCATATATTTTCATACGTAATGCCTATACTCAGCAACGAACGGGAGCGGTAAACAAGTAACCTGTTCTCATGCACGATCAATTGTTGGTGGCTGCTGAGGCCATCAACCGGAAAACCTAAGGGAAGGTACAATATGAATATGGTTAAGCCAGCCGGTCTGATATTCGGGATAGTATTTGTTTTTTTCTCACAAACTATCCTTGCTGCTGATTCACCAATGGACCAGCTAAAATCTACCATTGACAGTGTTATTACAACACTGAAGGACAAGTCGCTTGATAGCGAGGCACGCCGCAGCAAGATTCGTGTATTAATCAATGATCGCTTCTATTTTCGGGCCATGTCACAAAGGACCCTTTCACGTTACTGGAAAAAAGCAACGCCGCAACAGCAGAAGCAGTTTGTATCACTCTTCTCGAAATTACTCGAAAATACCTACGTTGGTCGCCTTGAGGCCTACACGAATGAAAAGGTCGTTTACCTGCGAGAAAGAAACAAGAATGCGAAGCGTGCGGTTGTTTACACACAGATTGAAACCGGGTCAACCGAGATACCGATCAACTACAAGCTTGCCAGGAAAAATGACAAGTGGCTGATTTATGATGTCGTGATTGAGGAAGTCAGCCTGATCAGCAACTTCAGATCAAGTTATGCCGAAATCATCAAGAAAGAAGGCATGGATGGTCTGTTATCCAAAATGGAAAAAAAGCTCGCAGAAGTCCCGGTAAAAACCACTAACGCCAGCTAATACTGAAAATTCAGGCCAGAAGTCTGACCGGGAACAGTCTTCTGACCGGGGTCACGACAGAATTGTTTGTGCCTTGCTGACTAACACTGAATTACATATTCGCGCTATAATTTTTCCATGATCCATTCTTCAAGCGACCGTATACTGACCTTTGCCGGACTGTTGCAGGCCCTCACACTGGTCAGGCGCACTGCAACAGAAGGAAAACGACTGGACCGGGATGTCGAAACCTGCATTTCCAGTCTTTTTGTCATTGATGCCGATACCGTTGAGGACATATACCAGAGTAGAGTACATTTACGGCTTGGACTCGAAACACTGGTCGGCCAGCTGGGTCCGGATCCGGGCCGGCGCGACACCAATATAACCCGCTACGCCCTCACGCTGCTCCATCTCGAGAAAAAATTGACCAAAAACAAGGCGCTCCTTCAGATCATGGAAAAAGGGATTGAAACGGCACAAACACAGTCTGAATTTTTTCCCGACAGCAAGGAAACCACCATTGCAAGCCTGGCTGATCTCTACCAGCAAACAGTCAGCACACTGTCACCCAGGATTATGGTGGCCGGGGATCACACCCTGCTGCAGGACCCTAATAATGCCAACCTGATCCGCACATTGCTGCTTGCCGGAATGCGGTCTGCGATGGCCTGGAAACAATGTGGTGGTACACGCATGCAACTACTGTTTAAGCAATCGGCTTACCTGTCCGAGGCACAGACTATCCTGGCCGAGCTGCCCTCTATTGATACCCTGATATGATATAATCCGCAGCTCCGGTTTAAGCAACAATCAGCAGGAAGAGCGGTTTTTTTTCGCCGCACCAACAGCAGCCGCTTCAGGCCAACAGGAGCATTAATGAGTAACAGTTTCAAATCACGTGCACAACTCGAGGTTAACCAGCAAACCTACGAAATTTTCAGCATAAAGGCCATCGAAAACACCGGCAGGCTCCCCTATTCACTCAAGATACTGCTTGAAAACCTGCTCAGACATGAAGATGGTATCAATGTAACCGCAGATGATATCAGGGCCCTGGCCAACTGGGAGCCGACCGCCGAACCGGATACCGAAATTGCCTATACCCCGGCACGCGTGTTGATGCAGGACTTTACCGGCGTCCCGGCCGTTGTCGACCTGGCCGCCATGCGCGATGCCATGCAGGCACTGGGTGGTGACCCGGAAAAGATCAACCCCTTGCAACCTGCCGAGCTGGTCATCGACCATTCCGTACAGATTGACTCGTATGGAAACAAGGACGCCGTCCAGTTCAATGCCAACATGGAATATCAACGAAATCAGGAGCGCTACAGCTTCCTGAAATGGGGCCAGAAGGCCTTCTCCAATTTCAAGGTTGTCCCGCCTGATACCGGCATCGTCCACCAGGTTAACCTTGAATACCTGGCCCGCGTGACCTTTGCCAAGGAAAACAACGGTGTGCTACAGGCCTACCCGGATACCCTGGTAGGCACAGACTCTCACACCACAATGGTCAACGGTCTGGGTGTACTGGGCTGGGGTGTCGGCGGTATCGAGGCCGAAGCGGCCATGCTCGGTCAGCCCGTTTCAATGCTGATTCCACAGGTTGTCGGTTTCCGTCTAACCGGCAGCTTGCCTGAAGGTACGACAGCAACGGATCTGGTACTGACCATCGTGGAAATGCTGAGACAGCACGGCGTTGTTGGTAAATTTGTTGAATTCTTTGGTGATGCCCTGGATCAACTGTCATTGGCCGATCGGGCCACCATCGCCAACATGGCACCCGAATACGGGGCAACCTGCGGTATCTTCCCCATCGACGAAGAGACACTGAACTACCTGCAACTGTCAGGTCGGGATAATAACCATGTTGCACTGGTTGAGGCCTATGCAAAGGAACAGGGGTTTTTCCACACGTCAGACTCTCCGGAAGCCGTGTACAGCACAGTTGTCGAGCTGGACATTTCAACCATTGTCCCCTGCCTGTCAGGCCCCAAGCGACCACAGGACAGAATTCCGCTCGACCAGTCAAAACCGATGTTTGCCGATGCCCTGGCGAGCCTGAAGCAGGAGCGCAACATCACCAGCAAGGCGATAGCCACTGAAATCAACGGAGAACAGATAAAACTGGAAGATGGGGCCGTGGTCATTGCGTCAATCACCTCCTGCACCAACACATCAAACCCGACAGTCATGATCGGTGCCGGCCTGGTTGCACAAAAGGCCGCGGCAAAGGGTCTCAAGGCCAAACCCTGGGTCAAAACCTCACTTGCACCGGGGTCACGTGTGGTCACCGAATACCTGAAGCAGGCCAATGTAATGGGGGCTCTGGAGAAGCTGGGCTTTCATGTTGTCGGCTATGGTTGTACCACGTGTATCGGAAACTCCGGCCCGCTGCCGGAACCGGTATCCAAAGCCATTGCGGAAGGCGATCTGTCAGTGACGTCAGTACTGTCTGGCAACCGCAACTTTGAAGGCCGGATCCATGCCGAGGTACGCATGAATTATCTTGCCTCGCCACCACTGGTTGTTGCCTACGCCATTGCCGGCACAATGAATATCGACCTGAAAAAGGATGCACTGGGCACAGACCGGGACGGCAAACCGGTCTTTCTGAAAGATATCTGGCCAACCCGGGCCGAGACCCGGCAAGCGGTCAACAACAGCGTGAATCGCGCGGAATTCACCCGGACCTATGCCGATGTCTACCAGGGCGAAGACCGCTGGCTAGAGCTGTCCTCACCCGAAGGGCAACAATTTGACTGGCAGACAGACTCCACCTACATCAAAAACCCCCCCTATTTCGAAGGCATGACCCTTGAAACGGATGAAGTGAGCGATATTCAGGGTGCACGGGTACTGGCGCTACTGGGTGACTCGGTGACAACCGATCATATCTCCCCTGCCGGTGCGATCAAGGCCGACAGCCCGGCAGGCATTTATCTTCAGGAAAAAGGTGTGGCCGTATCCGATTTCAACTCACTGGGCTCTCGCCGGGGTAACCACGAAGTCATGATGCGGGGTACATTTGCCAACATCCGCCTGCGCAACCTGATGGCGCCGGGAACCGAAGGCGGCATCACCACCCACCAGCCTTCCGGTGAACAAATGAGTATCTTTGATGCCTCGATGAAATACCAGCAGGATAACGTCCCCTTGATCGTCATCGCCGGCAAGGAATACGGCTCCGGCTCATCCCGTGACTGGGCGGCCAAGGGCCCGAGACTGCTGGGTATTAATGCCGTTATCGCCGAGAGTTACGAACGCATCCACCGTTCCAACCTGGTCGGCATGGGCATCCTGCCACTCCAGTTTAACGAAGGCGAAAGTGCAGAAACCCATGGTTTGACAGGAAAAGAAACATATAATATTGAAGGGCTTGGTGATGGTTCCTCGAAAGAGGTTAATGTCACTGCCAGCGCCGCCGATGGCTCGATCAAACAGTTTACAGCCCGTGTTCGTATCGACACACCGCAGGAAATCGAGTATTACCGCAATGGCGGCATCCTGCATTATGTATTACGACAGTTGGCCAAACAGTGACAGAAAACAGACCAGAAATGAGAGTTTAGTCACAGGCATGGATAGAACTGAACGTTTTTATAAAATACTCGGGTTATTAAGATCACATTCCCAAATCAACATTCAATATTTTCTTGATGAGCTTGAAGTATCACGGGCAACATTTAATCGCGATCTTGAATATTTAAGAGACCGGCTAAATGCGCCCATTCAATATGATCGCCATGAAAATGCCTACAGATTAGATGAAACCAGCGGAAAATTCGAACTGCCCGGTATATGGTTTAGTGCAGGTGAGGCGACTTCACTATTGAGTTTTCTGCAACTGATCGAGCACCTCGAATCAGGAAAGCTGTATGATGCAATTGATCCGTTTCGGCAACAAATAATCAAACACCTGGACGACGACGGCCTGTGTGTAAATGACGTTTTAAAGCGAATCAGAATCATCAGCATGAATGCCAGGCAAGTTGAACCACGTTATTTTGAACTGATCTCACATGTGGTGCTCACGCAGCAACAGGCCAGAATACTGTTTTACAACCGCATGCGTAATGAAACGAAATGGCGTCTGGTATCACCACAAAGACTGGTTCATTATCGGGATAACTGGTATCTGGATGCACTGGACCACAAAATTCAACAACTACGTACTTTTTCGCTTGATTGTATCAATGGATTTGAAATCGTTGATGAGCCTGCAATAGCGATGAATGAAGTGCAGGTGGAGAAAGAATTGTCCAGTGCCTATGGTATTTTTTCAGGCGAACAGATTCAAAAAGCTGTCTTGCGATTTACACCTGAACGGGCCCGCTGGGTTGCCAATGAAAACTGGCATCCAGATCAAAATGGTGAATTCGATGATGAGGGCTTTTACATCTTAAGCATACCCTACAGTATTGAGCATGAGCTTGTGATGGACATTCTGAAACATGGGTCGCATGTCAAGGTATTATCACCGGAATCACTGGTTAAAACTGTTGCTGTGGTATTAAAAGAGACACTTGGTCAATACAAAAAATAACCCTCCCCCGCTACTCTCACACGTAGTCATCTACAAGATCGTGAGAACATTATCAATTAAAAACAAAGCTTTATATATCCAGATCAACACAGACCGATGGGAGATCAGGGTATTATTAAAATGACATCATTAAAACAGCCTCATCTGGTGAGACAGCGGTGTGGTAAAGTGAAGATGCATGGCGATTCGTGCCACACAATAACATTAAATCAAAGTAAACCTGCAAAGGGCGAGC
>DRJK01000031.1 GCA_011052215.1 Gammaproteobacteria bacterium | reverse complement strand
TGAGGACATGGAATCGGTAAGCCTGATCAAGACCGTCTGCCGCACGGACGCGGCAGCCGAGCCGCCATGGATGGCATGTTTTGCGTGTCTTGATTTGGCTTACCGGTTTCATGTCCGGATTGCGAGTTACACAGACAGGGTAATTCATTACCCTGATACTCAGGAGCATCAATAAATGCTATCTCAGGCGATTTGATCATCCGCCACATGGTAATGCGGGTCTTCCATCACATTCACTTCAACCAGATCACCCGCTTTTTTTAGCAAGACACGACACTCATCGCTCAGGTGCCGCAAATGCAAGGTCTTGCCTGCCTTGATATATCTTTCCGCGAGGTTATCGATGGCCTCGATCGCCGAGTGATCCGCAACACGTGAATTTTGAAATTCGATTATTACATCACCCCGATCTTCATCCGGATTAAACAGTTCCAGGAAATTTTTTACTGAACCAAAAAACAGCGGCCCATTGAGCTCATGCACGCGTGAACCCTTTTTATCATCATAGGATTTAATATTGATATGCCTGGCATGCTCCCAGGCAAAGGCAAGTGCCGAGACAATCACACCCACGACAACTGCAATTGCCAGATCCGTAAAGACTGTCACTGCTGAAACCAGCACCAGAACAAATGCATCGGTTGCCGGAATCTTACCGATGATGCGTAAACTTGACCATTCAAAGGTGGCCATCACCACAATAAACATCACCCCTACCAGGGCTGCCATGGGAATACGTTCAATCAACGGCGATGCAACAAGTATAAAAGTCAACAGGAACAAGGCCGCAGCAACTCCGGATAAACGCTGACGCCCTCCTGAATTCACATTAATCATACTCTGGCCAATCATGGCGCAACCACCCATGCCCCCGAATAAGCCTGTAACAGTATTGGCAATACCCTGCCCCATGCATTCGCGATTACCACGTCCGCGGGTATTGGTCACTTCATCAATCAGACTCAACGTCAACAAGGATTCAATCAAGCCAATGGCCGCCAGAATAAAGGAATACGGCAGGATGATCATCAGGGTTTCAAAATTAAAGGGAACAGAAGGAATATGAAAATCCGGCAAACCACCTTTTATGCTGGCCAGATCACCGACGGTAACGGTATCCAGGTTCAGGACCGATACCAGCAGACTGACAACAATAATGGCTGCCAGTGATGCCGGAAAGGCCCCCGTCAATTTTGGCAATAAATAAATAATGAACATGGTTAGTGCAATCAGGCCCGCAAAGATCATCAGGGGTTCTCCGCTCATCCATTCCTTCACACCCCCGGGTGATGCCACCTGGAAGCTTTGTAACTGGGCCAGAAAAATCACAATCGCCAGGCCGTTTACAAAACCCAGCATCACAGGATGCGGCACTATTCTAATAAACTTGCCCAGTCGCAACATACCGGCACCCATCTGAATCAGGCCAGTCATAACCACTGCCGCGAACAGGTATTGCACGCTGTGCTCAGCTACCAGACTCACCATCACCACTGCCATGGCGCCGGTCGCCCCGGAAATCATACCAGGCCTTCCACCAAAAATAGCTGCCAGCAAGCCCACCATAAAGGCAGCATACAAGCCAACCAGTGGTTCAACGCCGGCCACAAAGGCGAAGGCTACTGCCTCTGGTACCAGCGCCAGTGCTACGGTCAGTCCGGAAAGAATTTCGTTTTTAAAACAGGCACGGCTGACGCAACCAAGCTGAAACATTTATAACCTCGGGGGTGTGATCGGCATGAAAGATTTTATAGTGTATCAGGATATACTTATATATGATATACACAGACAACGATGAAATTGGCTATCTTTGCTTTGCTAAAAAACTGTCAAGCTGGTTAGCAAAGGCATGTCTGTTTGATTGATTCAACGCATCTGGACCACCTGTCTGAATACCACTGCCGCGTAGCTCATCCATAAGATCACGCATCACCAATCGCTCTTTTATATTTTCAATGGTATAGAAGGTCCCTCGCGGGTTGAGTGCATGACCACCCCGGTCAATGGCCTCTGCTGCAAGGGGAATATCTGCCGTAATGACCAGATCCCCCGCATCCAGATGCTCGGCAATATGCTTGTCTGCCACATCAAAACCTCTGGATACCTGAACAGATTTAATAAATTTTGAAGGTGGTGTTTTTATAAAGGAATTGGCAACCAATACCAGTGGAACCTGAACCCGTTTTGCAGCTCGATATAAAATCTCCTTGATGACATTGGGGCAGGCATCAGCATCAACCCAGATACGCATTGTTTTACCTCTGAAAAAGACAAAGTCATTAATTAATAGTATCATTTCTGTCTGATCTCTTATGAACAAAATCAGGTTGTATGTTTCATAATTCTAACAAAACCACCCTCCCCTGAAAAAGCATGGACCTGCTCTAAAAAAACATAACGATATACCCTTAAATTTCACGGGATAATTATAAAGTTAGATGCTACACTGATAAAATAACCGGTATATTAAATATAGTAAGTCACCGGCTTTAACCAACTAAATTGGTAATATTTAAGGATCACATATGGGTATCGAAAAGAAACCTTCAGAAATTGATGTCCCTATCGACCGTGATATCTTTCTGCGAAATCTTTTACGTGATTTATCCGGTACGCTGGAAACTGTAGTAGGAATTGATGATGCGGCCGGTTTTATCAGTCTCGTCGGTCAGCATCTCGGTGACTGGATGAATGAAGAATACAGAAAGGCTCTCGGGCAAGACAGCCTGTCACTCGAACAGGTCAAGGATGTCCTGGTTGACCTGAAAAAAAGGATACAGGGCGATTTCCATATTGAGTCTGCTGATGATCAAAAAATCATTCTTGGAAATAAACATTGTCCATTCGGTGACAAGGTCATTGACCGCCCTACTCTGTGCATGATGACATCCAACGTTTTCGGAACAATCACTGCCGAAAATCTGGGCTATGCCAAGGTCTGCCTGGATAAAACCATCGCCACCGGCTCATCATGCTGTCATATAACAGTCTTTCTTCAACAGGATGATGAGTCTGATTGCAAGGAAGGACGTGAGTACTTCCAGTCCTGATTTATGAACCTCGAAGATTTTTTTCAACTTTCAAACTCACTGCCTGAAGGATATCTCCTTCTGAAAACTGATGGCACGATCCTGGTGACAAACCGGAAGGCCAGGCGATTTCTTGGTAATGCCGATGTTAATCATGCAGGAAAAAATATTATTGATTATACCGACTCAACGGCAAATGAATTGCATAAAGCGATCAGTGACTGGTCCAGAAGCCGAACACCTATACCAGCAGCAATAAAATGGAAAAACAACGCCAAGAATGACGGCATGGGCTGGCGCTGTCATGGATTCCTGCTAAAGCCTGCTGGCGGAAAAGAACCCGCATACATTGTTTTGCGCTGCACCTTTGGTAAAACATTGGCCAGTAATTTTATCTCCCTTAACAATGAATTAAACAAGCAACGTGTACTGTTGCGTAAATTACTGAAAAGTCGCGATGAACTTGAAAGAGAACATGAAAAAGCGGTTGTCACACTTCACTCAATAGGTGATGGCGTCATCACCACCGATATTGCCGGCAACATCGAATACCTGAACCCGGTAGCAGAAAAACTGACCGGTTGGGATTCCGATGATGCTGCCGGAAAAAACCTTCTTGACGTATTTAACATCATCAATGAAATTACACGCGAGCCCACAGAAAATCCGGTCGCCCGCTGTGTCAAGGATAACCGCGTTGTCGGGTTGGCCAATCATACAGTTCTGATTTCACGCAATGGCCAGGAATACGTTATAGAAGATTCTGCAGCACCGATACGCAACCATTTTAATAAAATTATCGGGGCCGTCCTTGTTTTCCACGATACAACCGATGATCGTCTGGCGCGCCATCAACTGGAATACCTTGCACAACACGATACATTAACAGGCCTTAAAAACAGACATTTCTTTGAACAACAACTTAAACATGCCATTGACGTGGCAAGTCGCGGAAATCGATATTACTACCTGCTGTACATTGACCTTGATCAATTCAAGGTTATTAATGATACCGTCGGACATGCGGCAGGCGATGAACTGTTAACCGAAGTCTCATTTTGCTTCAGTAACCGGATACGGCAAGGTGACATTCTGGCCCGCCTGGGCGGTGATGAGTTTGGCATCCTGATTGACTGCATTGATCTGGGCAACTTTGAAAAAATCATTTCTGGCTATCAAAGTGCACTGGAGGGTTTTCGCTTCACCTGGGACAATCACACCTATGATATATCATGCAGTATAGGCAGCACCATTATTGACAACAATATCAGCTCTTCGGCCGAAGCCATGCGCCGGGCTGACATTGCCTGCTACATTGCAAAACAGTCTGGACGAAACCAGGCCCATATCTACCATGAAGAAGATCAGTCTGCTGTCGCATCCATGGGCGAAATAAGTATTGTCAGCGATATACGGGCAGCACTTGCCCACGATCTCTTTTTACTTTATTTTCAACCCATCAAATCCCTGAAAAATGATGAAGTTATTCATGAAGTGCTTATTCGAATGCAAAAAGGAGATGACCTGCTTACACCGGGTGCATTTCTCCCTATCGCAGAACGTCATAACCTGATGACAGAAATAGACAAGTGGGTACTGAAGCATGCCCTACAAATTTTACTCGAACAATATAATAATGGCACACCGCAACGATTAAGCATAAACCTCTCTGGTGTAACACTCGGTAATGAAGACACATCGGAATTACTGAAAACATTCTTCAAAAATCATCCTGAACTGGCACCATACCTGTTACTGGAAATAACCGAAACCTCAGCAGTCGGGCAACTGGATGTTGCCAGCAAATTAATGTATGAATTACGGTCCCTGGGGATAAGGTTCGCCCTTGATGATTTTGGTACCGGTTTCAGCTCATTTACCTATCTCAAGCACCTGCCGGTTGATTTTGTAAAAATAGACGGGACATTTGTCAGGGGTATTGTTGATGACCCGGTCGACCAGGCAATGGTTCGTTCGATAACGCATATATCAAACTCTTTAGGTAAAATCATTATTGCCGAGTTTGTCGAGAATGAAGATATACTTGAAGAATTAAAGAAAATTGGTGTAGATATGGTTCAGGGATATCATATTGGCAGACCCAGCCCTGACTTATAAACCAGAACAAACCAGCACCATTTCGACCCGCAATTATCCGACAACAGCATTTTCACTAAATCAACCATTAACATCAACAACTTGCTTTACTAAAGATTATACTCAATCAGCCGAACCTCATATTGATATTGTCTTCAATTACCCGGTTTGTAAAAAGCTGTACAATTGATTGCAATAGAAACATAAGTAGTATTTGTCATGTATAACTAAACATAACCTGCGCCCACGAGAGACTCTTTCGTAACAACCAGACGGAATCTTATAAACTACCTGCGATGAATACAACGATCAATTTCCTAATCAATCAGGCCAATGAGATTATTCTTGGTAAGGAAAAACAGATCAGGCTATCCCTTGCCTGCCTCTTTGCACGTGGGCACCTGCTGATTGAGGACCTGCCTGGAATGGGTAAAACAACGCTGGCTCAGCTTCTGGCCAGACTAATGGGTTTACAGTATAACCGCATCCAGTTCACCAGTGATCTCTTACCTTCCGATATTATCGGTGCCGCCATCTATGACAGAGACAAAGGTGAATTCTATTTTCACCCGGGGCCTGTATTCACACAGGTTGTCCTGGCAGATGAAATAAACAGGGCCACACCAAAAGCCCAAAGTGCTTTACTGGAGGCCATGGAAGAAAGGCAGATAACAGCCGAAGGTGAAACACGCGATCTGCCTGAACCATTTTTCGTTATTGCAACGCAGAACCCGACATACCATACAGGGACCTTTCCCCTGCCTGAATCACAGTTTGACCGTTTTATGATGCGCATCGAACTCGGCTTCCCGTCACGGCAGGCGGAAAGAAGTATCCTGACCGGCAGGGACCGAAGTATACTTTTGCAAACAATCAAACCATGCCTGACGTCTGAACAGGTATTGAAAATTCAGTCACTGGTGCCACAGGTTCATGTTTCGGATGCACTGCTTGACTATCTTCAGGACCTGGTTGATTTCACCCGAAACGATAGCAGTACAAGTAATGGCCTGTCACCCAGGGGAAGTCTGGCCTTGATGCGTAGTGCTCAATCCTGGGCTTTCCTGGATGGAAGGGATGCAGTCATACCTGAAGATGTACAAATTATACTGCCATCTGTTGTCGGCCATCGGCTCAGACAATATACAGACAACCTCTCGGACACCTCCAGTATTGCACAGAAATTATTAAAATCAGTTGCCATCCCCTAGATTTAAAGTCATGACCAGTCTGGCAGAAAAATTATCCACAAGAGGACTACGGGTACCAGAACAGGAACCCATCATTCTAGACCGGAAAAGAATCTATATTATACCTACATGGTATGGCGTATTATTTTCCATGACCCTGTTTATCATGTTGATTGGCTCTATCAACTTTAATAACAGTCTCAGTTTTGCATTAACATTTCTGATGGTCAGCGTAACACTTGTTTCAATGTTGCATGCCCACCGCAACCTGTCGAAAATACACATACGATGCGCAACAACAAAATCTGTTTTTTCAGGCCAGCATGCAATATTCCCGATGCTGATATCAAACCCGGGCGGTACAGATAAACAGACAATAAGCCTTGTGATAAAAAATGAAATACCTGTTGATATCGATGTGCCTGCAGGCAGCACAGTGACCGCACAACTATCCATGAAAACAATGGTCAGGGGAATTGTCCAGCCCGGAAAAATAAAAATATTTACTGAATTTCCGTTAGGGCTGTTTCATGCCTGGTCCTGGTTCTATCCCGATATAAAATGTATTGTTTATCCTGCTCCTGAAAAGGATGCCCCGCCACCTGACTTTCAGTCAGATGGCGATAATAATGCCGGATTGACAGCAAAAGGCCAGGACGATTTCTCTGGATTACGAAACTACCAGCCCGGTGATTCAATCAAGTCCATCGCCTGGAAACAAAGCGCAAGAGGTGACACACTTTATACAAAGCAGTTTTCGGGTGGCGGAGGAAGAACCTTATGGCTTGAATGGGATATTGCCGAAGCCGGTTCAAATGAACAGCGACTTTCAAGAATATGTCGCTGGGTACTGGATTGCGAGGCATCAGGTATTAAGTATGGATTACGACTACCTGACAATAAAATTCTACCGGGCAGTGGTCGTAAACATCAACATATCTGTCTGACTGCACTGGCCTTATTCGGACGAGAATCATAAGGCTCATGACCAGTTCAATTTCTTCAAAAATGATTACGCCTGAAAAAATGCTCTGGATACTGGCATGCCAGGCAATGGTGATCGCCCCGCATCTTCTTCGTATTCCCGTCTGGTTGAGTATCATGAGCGCAGGTGTTGGTATTTGGGGTTACAAGGCAGTATCGGCAAAATGGAAATACCCGCGGCGAATCATACTGCTGCTGATGGTTATAATCGCCAGCACAGGAATCTTTATTAATTACGGTACATTAATTGGAAGAAATGCCGGCGTGGCCCTGCTGATCACCATGCTTTCACTGAAGATACTTGAATTTAAAACTCATAAAGACGTCATATTGTTTGTTTATCTTGGTTACTTTCTTGTAGTCACCAATTTTCTTTTCAGCCAAACCATGCTCATAGCAATCTATATGCTTGCAGTCAGTATCGGGTTAACCAGCACCCTGATTATGCTAAGCAGGCACGGTTCAGAACTGAACCTCGGAAAAAACGTCAAACAGGCTGTCATGATGACACTACAAGCTATCCCGTTGATGCTGGTAATGTTTGTACTGTTCCCTCGTCTGCCCTCGCCGTTATGGTTCCTTCCGGAAGATAATTCACGTGCCGTTACCGGCCTGAGTGATACGATGAAACCGGGTGCCATCAGTGAGCTCAGCAGATCTGATGCGGTTGCCTTTCGCGTAAGCTTCAGTGATGCAATACCACCTGCCTCACAGCTGTACTGGAGAGGGCCCGTATTATGGCAATATGACGGCAAAACATGGCATACTTCATACCAGAAGTTCCTGAAAAGAAACATGCAGGGTAAATATTCAGGGAAAAAATATACCTATACGATCACATTGGAACCCCATCAGCAATACTGGTTGTTTGCACTTGATACGCCTTCAAGCATTCCACCAGACAGCTATATTAATAATGGATACAGCCTGATATCCAGAAACAGAATAAGGAATCTGTACCAGTACACTTCAAGCTCATATACGCGTTATATCATTGGTGACAAACTGTCTCTGGCAGAAAAAAAGAGTGCCCTGCAATTACCTGAAAACCTGAACCCGAAAACTGGTAAATGGGCCAGGGAAATAAACCGGAGATTTGCAACGGCTGAGGAAAAAGCAAAATACATCCTCGGCTATTTCAGGGAAAAACCATTCAGCTATACCTTGAGCCCGCCACTGCTGGGTCAGAATGCTGTCGATGACTTCCTGTTTAACACGCGCAGTGGATTTTGTGAACACTATGCGAGCAGTTTTGTATACCTGATGCGACTGATGAATGTTCCCGCACGAATTGTATTAGGGTACCAGGGTGGTGAGTATAACAACCTGGGGAAATATATGATTGTCAGACAATCAGATGCACATGCCTGGGCAGAAATATGGGTCAGGGGAAAAGGCTGGATACGAATTGACCCAACGGGAGCGGTATCACCTGATCGTGTCGAAAAAAGTATAGAAGCCGCTCTGCCGTTTCGTGTTTCATCCGGAGGGCTTATGCGCAGTGACAACCCGGTTCTCAGGACACTGATTTTATACTGGGATTCTGCAAATTATAAATGGCATAACTGGGTGCTGGGTTATGATTCTGCCAAGCAATCCAGCCTGTTGGAGAAATTTGGTATTAATTCAGCCAGCTGGGAGGATATTGCCATCAGCATCATGGTTTCCCTGGGGAGCATGCTGCTGCTTATAGCTCTATGGGTAAATATGAGTAACAGGCGACCGCGAAAAGACCCTACCTGCAGACTATACCTGAAGTTTTGCCAAAAGCTCGGCCGAATCGGGTTCAGACAAATGGCGCATGAGGGGCCCATCGATTACGCGACACGTGTAACTGGCAAGCGCCTCGACCTCAAGGACGAAGTGGATCTGATTACTCACATCTATATAAAGTTGCGTTATAGCCGCAACCCTCCAACCAATCTTTTTTCACAATACAAAAAATGTATCAGAAAATTTCATCCCCGAAAAAATAAATGAAGCTCTCACTTGACAGCTACCAATTGATTGTGCAATCTTGTACACATGAATTCGAAACCTGTAATTATTCCGGCTCGCAAGCTTGTCCACGTAATGTGGCCAATCACCTGTCGGTGTGCCCTGGAGATTCAACTATAATTTACAAATAAACGAATCAAGTTATTCAAAGGCCACAGACTCTTGACAGAACTGTGGCCTTTTTTATTGGTGTAAAAAGAATCAGCGAGCCGAAATGTCTATTACTGCAGCATACATAGGAATAATATTAATCTGGTCAACCACGCCCCTTGCCATCAAGTGGAGTGATGACGGAGTCGGTTTTTTGTTTGGCGTCACGTCCCGCATGTTAATTGGTGTATTGATATGCGTGCTGATTCTCGCATTCATGCGCCAGAAACTGCAATGGCACAAAAGAGCTGTCTATACCTACCTGTCTGCAAGCATGGGTATTTTCGGCTCGATGTTGTGTACATATTGGGGTGCCCAATACATTACATCGGGGATGATCTCCGTGTTATTCGGCCTGACTCCGCTGTTAACCAGTATTTTTGCAGCACTTGTTTTAAATGAACGTAGCCTGAGTGCCGGTAAACTGGTTGGTATTTCATTAGGAATACTTGGCCTGGTCATTATCTTCTATTCCGACATTGCCCATAGTGAGAAGGCTAATGCAGGAATCATCGCAATTATTATGGCTGCAACCCTGCACTCATTAAGTACCGTTCTGGTAAAAAAGCTGGACTGCAGGCTTCCCGGCATTGTCATGAATACGGGTAGCCTGATGATTTCCAGTTTATTATTTCTGATTGTCTGGTCACTGAGCGGGGTTCAGATGCCCGAAACCATACCGATGAAAGCAGGTCTGTCAATTTTGTATCTGGGTATACTGGGCACAGTTGTAGGATTTACGCTTTTCTTTTATGTATTAAAGAACCTGGATGCGGGCAGGATCGGTTTAATCCCGCTGATTACACCGGTGCTTGCACTTTTTATAGGTAACACGATGAACAGTGAGCCCGTCGGCTGGGCACTGATCATGGGCAGCCTGCTAATCATGGCCGGTCTTATAGCTCATCACTGGAGTGTCTTTTCCGGGTTTTGGAAGAAAAATTGAAAAGTGAAACTGCACCTAACAGGAACACACATCCATGTGAAACGACGCAGTTTAAAATGAAGACAGATGAGTGCCGTGACTTTCAAGTGGGCTGGAAGGCTCAGAGGATGCGGAGGAATTATATTCATCAACAAGTTCCCGCAGTGAAATTCCTTCAAGATACTTGTACATTTTTTTGCTCAATATACCCCACATTGTATCAAGTACTTCCTTCTCGGAACCCTGCTCGGTTACCGTGGTAGCATCATGCTTGGATATTTCATCATTGATCGCCGCAACAATGCTGGCGACATCCAGTTCAGATGCGGGTTTAGCCAGATGGTAGCCGCCACCCGGCCCCCTGACTCCCCGTACCAGTCCCTTTGCGCGGAGTTTGGCAAATAACTGTTCGAGGTAGGAAAGAGAAATTTTCTGGTATTCAGAAATATCTGCCAGCGTAACCGGCTTTTTGTTCTCATTCAATGCCAGCTCCATCATGGCTGTAATGGCATATCTCGCCTTGGTTGATAACTTCATCATCGATCTCCTGTATGCCAGCACTGACTGACATTACACACAGTTCTGGTGTTGAAATTTATAAGGTTACTTAAAGTATTGTTTACCCCTGATGATCAGTCAAGAATGATTCCAGGAAAAATACCAAAATGGGATAAAAAGCAGGCTCCAGATATGTATATATTATTTATTTACCTATTAATCAAATAGATAAACAAACCAGCCAGATTAAAAGAATTTAACATATATCCAACAGTCAATGGCCTGAAGGATGGCAGACTGCCCATGGCCGCATCTGAGTAATTCCTGGGGGGGTCAGGGTTTGGCACCTTGTTTGATGGGTGCACTCATATCCCGCGAATATTCAGCCATTGACCCATCATAGACCTTTACATTCTGATAGCCCAGATAGCGTAACGCCAGATATGCCTGCGCGGCCCGGTGCCCGCTGTGGCAATATAAAACCAGCGGTGCCTTTTTATCCTTCACGCCTATCCTTGCAAGACTTTCCTCGAGCTCCGTCTTTTTCCTGAATGTGAATCCATTATCAAAATCCACTGAGTCGTCCCAGGGCCACAGTCGAGCACCGGGAATATGTCCCGTACGTTTGTACCTCGGATACCCCATGTATTCTTCTCTGGAACGGACATCCAGAAACGTTACCTTGTCTTGCTTTATATCTTGCTTGACTGTCGCAATTCCTGTTTCATTATTGTAGATACCTTTCCCTGGTATGTAGGCCACCTGTTTTCGCTCAGTTGGCTTGTTGGTAACCTTGCGGCCTTCCAGTATCCATTTAACCAGGCCACCATCGACAACCGAGATTTTTTTATGCCCTATTCGCTCCAGGTTCCAGTAAAAACGGCCTGCATTCAACCCACCCATGTCATCATATATAACGATATGTGATTCCCGACTGATGCCAAGTAACCCCAGCAGTTTGAAAAACTGGTCATCGCTTATCCTGAAAGATACCTTGTCTTTTTTACGTTGTTTGACCAGGTATCCATAACTTACATAAATTGCACCCGGTATGTGGAAACGCTGATACTGCGTCTCATCGGTACTCATGTCAACCAGCACCAAATCCCTGTCATTCAGATGACCTTGTAACCATGCGGTATCAACCATCAAGGGTGATGCATTGACTGCACCTGAAACTGACATCACCCATAACAGGTGAATGAGCAACCATTTATCCATACTTTATTATCCTTTTATTTATATAAGTTCGAGATCTGCGATATGGGATGATACCGCTTTACTGCCCAGTCTTTCAAGGCTAAAGATGTGCCCCTGTTCCAGGGAGTAACGCAACCATTTCTCGACAAAGACATTACTTTTCCAACGACAATCAACATAGGGTTTTCTGTCTTCAGGGCTGTGTTCAACCGGCATAAAACCGGTCTTCATACAGGCAAGGGCTTCAGCCTGACGGGCATCATGATACATCTTGATTGTCAGGTCAGGATCGGCTGTTTTTTCATCATCTGATACAGGAAAATAATATGTAAGCATTATCGTTGTGGTATATTTACAGCGTTCCACGATGGTGAGATGCAGATCCAGAGAGCTTTCAACCCTGGAGACCAGGGAATCAGGTAAATTGTCGAGATCAGGTAATAACCGGCACAATAAATGAAAATTTCGTTCATAAACATCCATCAACCCTGCGAAACTACGCTGATTAAGAAACCTGTTCTTTTGCTTTACTGCACTCATAAATAAATCATATCATACATACAAATATTCTGGAAAATCTTTACAGTTTCTGTATTACTAAATTATATATTAAGGGATAAGCTCAATGCAGGTTGAATCTTTACCCACAACTGCTTATGCAAATCAAAAACCGGGTACATCCGGTTTGCGAAAAAAAGTTTCTGTTTTCAAGGAAAACAAGGGCTATCTTGAAAACTTTATTCAAGCGATATTCGACACTATTACGGATCGTAATGCTTCATCACTTGTAGTCGGCGGTGATGGCCGATTCTTTAATCTGCAAGCCATCCAGATTATTATCAAGATAGCAATAGCCAACGGGTTTAAAAAAGTAATCGTTGGCCAAAATGGTATTCTCTCCACCCCTGCAGCTTCCGCTCTTATTCGTAAACGCAAGGCTGTTGGTGGAATCATACTGTCGGCCAGTCACAACCCCGGCGGGCCTGACGGGGATTTTGGAATTAAATTCAATACGGCCAACGGCGGCCCTGCTCCTGAAAAAGTAACGGACAGGATTTTCACCTATAGTAAAAATATCTTTCGCTATCTGTATATTGATAGTGATGATATTGACCTGAAAAAAACAGGTGGACATAGAATAGAAAAAACGCAAATAGAGGTTATTGACTCTGTGCATGATTATGCCGATCTGATGGAAGAATTATTTGATTTTACAAAAATAAAATCATTATTGTCTTCCGGTAACTTCACGATGGTTTTTGATGCCATGCATGCCGTTACCGGCCCCTATGCAATGGAAATCCTTGTTAACAGACTTGGCGCACCAAAAGAAACCGTCTGCAACGGCAAGCCATTACCCGATTTTGGCGGTGGCCACCCGGACCCCAACCTCGTGCATGCAAAAGAGCTCGCAGAAAAAATGTTTTCTGACAACGGCCCCGATTTTGGTGCCGCATCTGATGGTGATGGTGACCGTAATATGATAATGGGGCATAACTGCTTTGTATCACCCAGCGACAGTCTGGCAATCATCACTGCCAACGCAACATGTATCCCGGGTTATTCAAACGGATTACAGGGGGTTGCACGATCCATGCCAACCAGCCAGGCCGTAGACAAGGTTGCCGAAAAAACAGGTATCCCCTGTTTTGAAACACCCACTGGCTGGAAGTTTTTCGGTAACTTGCTGGACGCCGGGAAAATCACTATCTGCGGCGAGGAAAGTTTTGGTACCGGCTCAAACCATATACGTGAAAAAGACGGTCTGTGGGCCGTGCTATTCTGGCTTAATTTAATCGCCGAAAAAAAGCAATCCGTTATGGAGATTGTCAGGGAACACTGGCAGGAATACGGCAGAAATTATTATACGAGATATGATTATGAGGAAGTGGATGCCACCCGGGCAGAAGAGCTCATGCAACACATGCGTAGCAACCTGTCAGAAATAAAGAACGGGGATTATCATGGGGTTACAATAAGCCAGTGTGATGATTTTGAATATACAGATCCGGTCGATGCTTCAGTCAGTTCAAAACAGGGCATCCGTATTTTGTTCGAAGATGGCTCGCGCATCATTTACCGGTTGTCCGGCACGGGCACAACAGGTGCTACACTAAGGGTATACCTGGAAAAATATGAAAGTGATCCAGCCAGACTCAACATGCATACACAGGAAACATTATCCAGGCTTGCAAGGTTCGCCAATGAGATTGCGGACATACCAGGCAGATTAAAACGAACAAAACCCGACATTATTACATAAGGAGTCCCTGATTAATTCTGAACGAAGCAGATTGTACCTGGTAAATACAGATTCAAGGCGTCGAATCGTGCGTAATAGCAAGCTATTGCGAAGATTTGCACCGCAGAAGCTGGATTTTCCGGGTGCAAGATACGAGTTCATGAATTGACCAGAGATCCCTTAAATACTGAATATGGAATATACACGTACATTCTCTGAAATTAGCATCAATGATGTATCCATTGTGGGCGGAAAAAATGCATCACTTGGGGAAATGTTCCAGTCTCTTGCATCTGTCGATGTAAAAGTACCCAATGGTTTTGCCACGACGGCAGATGCCTACTGGCACTATATTGATGAAAACGGGTTACGTGAAAAAATAAATGGCAACCTTGATAACCTGGATACCAATGACATTACCGCACTAAAAAAGGCAGGTGCTGAAATACGTCAGTGGATCATGCACGGCAATATGCCCGAAAAACTTCAACAGGCAATTTCCAGCTCCTATCAACAACTTGAAAATGAGTATGGCGAAAACACTGATGTCGCTGTACGCAGCTCGGCAACGGCAGAAGACCTGCCCAATGCCTCATTTGCAGGTCAGCAGGAAAGCTACCTGAATATATCCGGCATTGAAAACATCATACTGACCTGCAAACGTGTCTTTGCTTCGCTGTTTACCAATCGTGCCATTGCCTACCGGGTACACCAGGGCTTTTCCCACCGCAGTGTTGCCCTGTCGGCAGGTATTCAGAAAATGGTGCGTTCAGACATTGGTTCCTCCGGTGTCATGTTCACTATTGATACAGAGTCCGGTTTTAATGATGTGGTTTTCATTACATCGACCTATGGTCTGGGTGAGAACATTGTTCAGGGAAAGGTCAATCCGGACGAGTTCTATGTACATAAACAAACCCTTGAGAAGGGATACCGGCCCATACTGAAAAGACAACTGGGTGACAAGGCCATCAAGATGATTTACAGCGGCGATCCACTTGCCGGAATCTCGACCAGAAATGTTCGTGTCAAACGTGAAGAACGTGAACAATTTTCAATCAATGATGACGAGATACTGGAACTGGCCCGCTGCGGCATGGAAATCGAAAAACACTATTCCCTGCGAGCCGGCCATCAACAACCCATGGATATTGAATGGGCAAAGGACGGAATCACACAGGAACTGTTTATTGTTCAGGCAAGACCGGAAACAGTTCAGGCCATGCAGGACCCAACAATTCAGCACAGCTACCATTTAAAAAACCGGGGGAACATCCTGCTGCGCGGGAAAAGCGTCGGGCAAAAAATCTCAACAGGAAAGGCCCGGGTTATTCTTGAACCCGCACACATGAATGAACTACAGGATGGCGAGGTACTCGTTACCGATATAACCGACCCTGACTGGGAGCCGGTAATGAGGCGCGCAGCAGCAATTGTCACCAACCGTGGCGGCAGAACCTGTCATGCAGCTATTATTGCAAGGGAGCTTGGCATTCCCGCTGTTGTTGGATGCGGTGATGCAACGCATGTTATCAAAAATGATCAGGGACTCACCGTATCCTGTGCAGAGGGTGACACCGGGTATATTTACGACCAGATACTCGAATTTGAAATTAAACAAAACAAGCTCAAGCTGGATAAACAACCTCGTACAAAACTGATGCTTAATATCGGCAACCCGGAAAAGGCCTTTACCGCATCATTCCTGCCCAGTGCCGGTGTTGGCCTTGCGCGCCTTGAGTTCATTATTAACAACAGTATCGGTATACACCCCAATGCTATCCTGAATTATAGCTCGGTATCTCAACCGGTCCAGGAAAAAATAGCATCAATCTGTTCCGGTTATCCGAACCACAGGAATTTTTATATCAGCAGGCTGGCCGAAGGCGCCGGCACCATTGCCGCTGCCTTTTATCCCCGCCCTGTTATCGTCCGCATGAGTGATTTTAAAAGTAATGAGTATGCTTCATTGATTGGCGGGGAACATTTTGAACCGGAAGAAGAAAATCCGATGATTGGTTTTCGTGGTGCCGGCCGGTATTCATCAAAGGAATTCGATGAGGCATTTGCCATGGAATGTCAGGCAATGAAAATAATCCGTGAGACCATGGGACTGGATAATGTTTCACTGATGATTCCCTTTGTCAGGACTGTAGATGAAGCCGAAAGAGCGATCCGCATCATGGAAGATCATGGCCTGAAACGGGGAGACAATGGCCTGAAGATTTACCTCATGTGTGAGATACCGGCCAATGCATTACTGGCTGATGAATTTCTTCAATACTTTGACGGATTTTCCATAGGCTCAAATGACCTTACACAACTTACACTCGGCGTAGATCGGGATTCAGGGACCATAACGGGTTTTGATGAGCGCAATGAAGCCGTCCTTAAACTGATGGAGCTGGCAATTGATGCCTGCCAGCGAGAAAAAAAATATATCGGCATATGCGGGCAGGCCCCGTCGGATTATCCTGAAATAACCCGCTGGCTGGTCGAACACCACATTGAAAGTATCTCACTTAATCCGGACAGCCTGTTGAACATGACCCGCGTTGTGATCGACATGGAAGAAGGCCTGAACTAATTCAGACTATCCATGTTAAAAAAATGTTCCCGGTAGTAGCTGAGTTCCTGAATTGAATCCCGGATATCATCCATCGCAAGATGCGTACCCTGTTTTTTCAGGCCTGACAGAATATCCGGCTTCCAGCGAACGGCCAGCTCTTTTATTGTACTGACATCCAGATTTCGATAATGAAAATAGGCCTCAAGATCCGGCATACAGCGAGCCAGAAATCGTCTGTCCTGACAAATACTGTTTCCACAAATGGGTGATTTCCCGGCCGGGACATAGGACTCGAGAAATGCGATGGTCTGCCTTTCTGCATCCAGCTCACTGAGGGTGCTTTTTCGGACCCGTTCTGTCAGGCCTGAACCACCATGCTGCTTTGTATTCCACTCATCCATGGCACCCAGGGCCTCATCATTCTGATGTATTGCAAGCTCCGGCCCTTCGGCCAGAATATTCAGATTGGCATCTGTAACGATGGTTGCTATTTCAATAATACTATCATTCTGTGTATCAAGACCTGTCATTTCCAGGTCAATCCAGATCAAGTTCGTTGGGTCTTGTGCCATAACATCATCCCGGTTGGTGTCTTGTTTTACGAATATTAACAGAAATCAGCCAAAATGCATGGTGCATCAGAATAAGTTAGAATAACATGTCATTTAAACCAGCCCGATACCCAGACAGTTGAACAATAAGCATGAATGCATTAAGTCAATTTTTTATCATAATGATCCTTTTGACACTGGCCACACAATTCTGGCTGGCGGCCCGGCATATTCGCCATATCGAGAAAAACCGCTCACAGGTGCCCGATGAATTCAGCGGCCAGATTCCGCTGGACGCACACCAGAAGGCGGCAGACTATACCGTAACCCGAACAAGATTTGGACGCTATGAAGCGTTATTTGCGTCGATACTTGCCCTGGCATGGACCCTGGGCGGTGGCCTTGAGCTACTTGATCAGGCATGGCGTTCACTGCAATGGGACACTATCTGGACGGGCATCGTTTTTATGCTCAGTGTTGCCATTATCATGTCTGTTATTGATTTACCCTTCTCTGTATATAAAACCTTTGTTATTGAGGAACGGTTTGGATTCAATAAAACCACCGTAAAGGTCTTTATCACCGATTTACTCAAAGGGACTGTTCTCACCGTTTTGATCGGGGTTCCCTTACTCTGGGTTGTGCTGACGATAATGGAAAAAACGGGCTCGCTCTGGTGGCTGTATGTCTGGGGCGTCTGGTTTGGCTTCAGCCTGTTCATGATGTGGGCCTATCCGGCGTTTATTGCGCCAATATTCAATAAATTCAAACCGCTTGAAAACAGTGACCTGAAAGACCGTATAGAACAGCTCCTGACCCAGTGTGGCTTCAAAAGTAATGGTATATTTGTTATGGATGGCTCCCGACGCTCCGCCCATGGCAATGCGTACTTCAGCGGCATTGGTAATAAAAAACAGATCGTCTTCTTTGATACGCTGATGGAACAGCTCAATGCAGAAGAAATAGAGGCAGTACTGGCACATGAGCTGGGCCATTTTCGGATGCACCATATTCGCAAAAGAATTATCAGCATGGGGGCTATCAGTCTGGCCAGTCTGGCCGTACTGGGCTGGCTGATCCAGCAAAACTGGTTTTATACCGGGCTCGGGGTTAGCACACCATCAAATTATATTGCGCTGGTATTATTTATGATACTGGCACCCCTGATCGGCTTCTTTCTGACACCCATCATGTCGATGTTATCACGCAAACATGAATTCGAGGCCGATGCCTATGCATCAAAACAACGCAATGCCGGGTTATTAATTACTGCACTGGTAAAAATGTATGAAGAAAATGCCAGCACACTGACACCTGACCCGATCTATTCCGGTTTTTATGACTCGCATCCCCCTGCCCCCGTACGGATCGAGCATTTGAAAAAACAACCACAGTTGGCAAACTGACAGCATGCCCGGGATATCAGGCCACCCTGTAGTAAATACATTATTGCCGTAACCCTCCCCTGCAACCCATGACACAAAGAAAACTTAACAAGCAACAACAAAAACGCATCAGCACCAGGCAGGGGCAAGCCCGCAAGCAAACAGATAATTCAGGGACAAACGATTCCCGGCATACAGGCATTGTCATTCAACACCATGGCAAACAGGCCATTGTCGAAGATGAAAACAAGCACCTTGTTAACTGTAAAATACGCCAAAACCTGGGCAATATTATTTGTGGTGACAGGGTTATATGGCAGCTATCCAGGAATGAGGGCGTTATAGTAGCCATCAAGGAACGTGACAGTGTGCTTGCAAGACCTGACTTCAACAGAAAACCAAAACCATTTGCTGCCAATATCAATCAAATTATTATTGTCGCAGCAGTAAAACCGGAACCCAGCCTGCATCTTCTCGACAGGTACCTGATTATTCTTGAAACAGTCGGCTTGCCAGGTATTATTGTTATCAATAAAACAGACCTGCTAACCGATAAAACACTTGCAGAAATAAAAAATACTTTTACTTTATATGGACAACTTGGATACCAGACCATCTACACAAACACCCGGATCACCCATGGAATGGACGGTCTGGCCAGTGTTCTTCAAGGAAATAACAGCATCCTTGTCGGCCAATCGGGTGTCGGCAAATCATCCATCGTCAACATACTCATACCTGATCTTGATATTCGCACGGGTGAACTAAGCCAGTACAATCATGGCAAACACACCACATCAACTTCTGTCCTCTACCATCTCCCCTCCGGGGGCGACATTATAGACTCTCCCGGAATCAGGGATTTTGGCATCTGGCATGTCAGCCATGACGACATTATCAATGGATTCAGGGAATTTCATCCGTTCCTGGGGCAATGTAAATATAATAACTGCCAACATACGAAAGAACCGGATTGTGCAATCAAGGAGGCCGTTACAAATAAAATAATTTCACGGAATCGTTATAACAGCTATACAGACATGCTTGCAGAAATTGCCCAGGGTTAATTCAGGCAATAAAACCACCCCGCAGCAAGCTGACGGGTATGGCGATTCTAACCGGGTGGCCACAACATCGGACGCCCGCCAAGGACATGCAGGTGAATGTGAAATACAGTCTGTCCGGCACCTGCATTGCAGTTCATCACCGTTCGGTAACCCGCTTCTTCCATACCCATATCTGCGGCCACTTTTTTGGCCACAAGGAACAATTTACCAATGATTTTTTCGTGCCTCTCATCCAGATCATTTATTGTACTGACGTGCTCCTTGGGAACAATCAGGAAATGATGCGGGGCTTGTGGATTGATATCATTAAATGCCAGGACATGATCATCCTCATAAACCACGTCGGCCTTGATATCACCATTGATCATTTTACAAAACAGGCACTCAGACATTATTTTCTCCTGAATTATTCTTCCTGTTTTGATATTACTCCTGTGAAGTCATAACAACCAGCCCGGAATATTTTACATTAAACAGTAGAAACGGCTTTGTACATGGATGTACTTATGCCGCGGACACAGGGACGTGTAGGAGCGGCTTTGTACATGGATGTACTTATGCCGCGGAC
>DRJK01000030.1 GCA_011052215.1 Gammaproteobacteria bacterium | reverse complement strand
TTTCACCAGGCCCAGGCATGCCTTCAAAGCTCCGCCTTGATTGTGAATCAGCCTGTAAGCCAGAGGTATGGCATAATTAATCAGAGGTTCCTTAGGCTAAGAACACCCACTTGATACAGGCAACTAACTTAACAAAGCGTTTCAAGGACCACACAGCTGTTGATGGGGTGACCTTGAATGTCGATAAAGGACAGATTTTTGGATTACTTGGTCCAAATGCTGCAGGAAAAACAACTGTTATCCGTATGCTGTGCGGAATAATTGAAAGTGATGAAGGCGAAGCCAGGATCAATGGTATGAGTGTTCAACAGGCAAAAGCTGACTTTGGATATGTAGCACAGCATTTTAGCCTGTATGAAGAACTCAGCGTATGGGAGAATCTGGAATTTTATGCACATATGTATAATATTTCAGATGAAAAACGCTTATCTTCTCTGCTGGATCGCTACGATCTGGCCGCATTTAAAAATCAATTAGCGGGCTTACTATCTGGAGGCTATCAACGACGCCTTGGACTGGTCTGCGCCCTGGCACATGACCCGAAAGTACTTTTTCTGGATGAACCAACCGCTGGCATTGACCCTGTAACACGTAAATTACTTTGGGATGATTTTTACCGGCTAAGTGCGGAAGGTAAAACTCTGTTCATAACAACACACTATATGGAAGAAGCACAGCGGTGTCATCAACTGGCTTTTATTTCATCAGGGCGAATTGTCGCAGAAGGATCACCAGTTACGATTAAGCAGGCAATTGGAAATGCAAAGGTATACTCTGCAGATATATCATATCTCCCTGAACTGCAGAGCACATTGCTGAACACGGCGGGAATGATACTGGTTAACCAGTTTGGCAATGAGTTACGCCTGGTGGTCACACCTGAAACAAGGAAGTCTGATCTGGAATCAACAATCGGTGCTATAACCGGCAAGCCCTGCACCCTGACCATCAGCGAACCAAATCTTGAAGATGTATTTATCGCCCTGACACAAAAGAGCCCAGTAAAACATTGATTACTGCAATTATAAAAAAAGAAATTTTACAGTTACGTCGAGACCCACGTCTGATCGGACTCATAGTCGTAATGCCCTTAGCCTTACTGATATTGTTTGGTGTGGCGCTAAAACTGGAACCTCAAAATGTCAAAATGGCTGTATTCGATGGTGACTCATCTTATTTTAGCAATTTAATCAAAACTGGACTGTGGAGTGATGGATATTTTGAGCTGTATAGCGTCAATGACAAACAACAAATAGTCGAAGAAATACGATCAGGGCGTGCAAAGTCCGGTCTGTTTATCGGCAAAGACTTTTCTTCTCTTTTGACAGAAAATAAACAACCACATATCACCTTCTATGTGGATGGCACCATGCCCTCACTTACAACGGCAATGAAATATAATTCTAATAGTGCAACAGATCAGAGTGTGACGAATGATATGTACTTTCTGGATGAAAATGCAGGTACCGTGGTGATTGCTCAAGACCCTTTTATTATGGATACAGAAATATTATTTAACCCAGATGAAAAAGAAACCTGGTTTTTCCTGCCAGGGGTTATTGGGGTGTTAATCATGCAAATTGCCCTGATATTAACGGGCATCTCCGTCGTAAGAGAGAGGGAGAAAAGAACCCTGGAGCAATTACTCGTTACCCCTATGAGTAAAACTACTTTCATTGCAGGAAAACTGCTGCCATATATTTTTATAGCATTAATTGATTTTTATTTTATCCTTGCAGCTGGATGGGTTTTATTCGATCTGCCTCAACCTTCATCTCATCTATTGCTGTTTCTATTAGCTATAATTTATGTGGCCGTAATGATTTCTCTCGGCCTACTGATCTCTTTAATTTCCCGCACACAGCAACAGGCAATGTTCCTCGCTATTTTTATCATTGTCCCTTCAATTTTACTGTCCGGTTTTATTTTTCCACTGGAAGCTATACCGGATAGTGTCAGGCCAATTAGTTATGCTATCCCGTTTACCTACTTTGTAGACATTATTCGTGGTTTACTCATTAAGCAGACGCAGTTTACTGACTTATTAACCGCTTATGCCTCATTATTGTTTTTTGTATTTTTATTTATTACGGCAAGTATTATTAAATTCAGGAAAACCATTTAACGAGTTATCTCAGTGTGTTCAGTTCTGGATCAAAATCAAAACAATATGATCTCGCAGAGATATGGCATAATTGATCAAAGATTCCCTGGCCCTTATGAATCATGAATATCCCTTATAGCAATACTGAAACTGCCTCAAAACTCCTGCATGCACTAGAGCAACGCATTCTGCTGCTTGATGGTGCTATGGGCACAATGATTCAGCGCCACGGCCTTAAAGATGCTGATTATCACGGTAAAAGATTTGCTGGCTGGGACGTCAATCTCAAGGGTATGAATGACCTGCTGGTACTGACGCAGCCAGACATTATTCGTGATATTCATGAAGAATATCTTGAGGCCGGTGCAGACATCCTTGAAACCAACAGTTTTAATGCTACGCCCAGCGATCTGGCCCGCTACAATCTGTCTGACTATGCACATGAAATAAATCTCGCAGCGGCACAGCTAAGCCGACAGGCAGCTGACAGGTATAGCACTGCCGATAAGCCACGTTTTGTCGCGGGTGTGCTGGGGCCGAATCAGAAAACCTCTTCCGTCTCGGTCGATGTCAACGATCCAGGTGCACGCGCTATCACCTTCGATGAACTGGTTGAAGACTACTGTGTCGCCACACGGGCGCTGATCGAAGGCAATGTAGATATCATTCTGATTGAAACCATTTTCGATACCTTAAACGCTAAAGCGGCTGTATTCGCAGTGGAAAAAGTGTTTTCAGAAGATGAAATTCGCCTGCCATTGATGATCTCCGGTACCATCACAGATGCCTCCGGGCGCACCCTGTCCGGGCAGACCGTTGAGGCCTTCTACAACAGCCTGCGACATGCCCGACCGCTGACCATTGGTTTGAACTGTGCCCTGGGCCCTGATCAGCTGCGTCAGTACGTCTCGGAGATGTCCCGCATCTCTGAATTCCGTATTTCGGCCCACCCCAATGCCGGCCTGCCGAATGAACTGGGTGAGTATGATCTGGATGCAGCCCACATGTCGGATTATCTTGGCGAATGGGCGGAGAGTGGTTTCCTTAATATTGTTGGCGGCTGCTGTGGCACGACACCGACTCACATCAAGGCCATTGCGGAGGTCATTACAGATAAATCACCTCGCCCCCTGCCGGAGAAAACAGCGGCCTGCCGTTTGTCCGGACTGGAACCCTGCAACATCCTGCCTGATTCATTATTCGTCAACATCGGCGAACGTACCAATGTCACCGGTTCTGCGCGCTTTAAACGTCTGATCAAAGAAGGTGAATATGAACAGGCACTGGACGTCGCCCGCCAGCAGGTTGAAAACGGTGCCCAGGTCATTGATATCAATATGGATGAGGGCATGCTGGAGTCAAAAGAAGCGATGGTCCAGTTCCTCAACCTGATTGGCTCCGAACCGGACATTTGCAAAGTGCCGATTATGATCGATTCGTCGAAATGGGAAATTATTGAAGCTGGCCTTAAATGCGTACAGGGCAAGGGTATCGTTAACTCCATCTCGATGAAGGAAGGCGAAGAAACCTTTCTCAAACAGGCACGACTTTGCCGTCAATACGGTGCAGCTATCATCGTCATGGCCTTTGACGAAAACGGTCAGGCTGATACCCACGCGCGCAAGGTAGAAATCTGCACCCGTGCCTATAAACTGCTGACAGAGAAAGTCGCTTTCCCGGCTGAAGACATCATCTTTGACCCGAACATCTTTGCCATTGCCACCGGCATTGAGGAACATAATAATTACGGTGTAGACTTCATCGAGGCCACCCGTGACATCAAAAAAACATTGCCTGATGCGCTGGTTTCAGGTGGTGTGTCAAATGTCTCATTCTCCTTCCGTGGCAACAATCCGCTACGCGAGGCCATCCATGCGGTATTCCTCTATCACGCTATCGGTGCAGGCATGGACATGGGTATCGTCAATGCCGGCCAATTGGCCATCTACGATGAGCTTCCAGATGAACTACGTGAACGCGTCGAGGACGTAGTCCTTAACCGGCGCGCAGATGCAACAGAACGCCTGCTGGATATCGCAGAAAAATACCGGGGTGACGGTAGCGTACAGGCGGATGACAAAAACAGGGAATGGCGCGAACTGCCAGTAACTGAACGACTCTCGCATGCACTGGTAAAAGGTATCACTGAATTCATCGAAGAAGATACGGAAGAAGCACGCCTGCAGGCTGAGTCACCGATTGAGGTTATCGAAGGACCATTGATGGATGGCATGAATGTGGTCGGTGATCTTTTCGGTGCCGGCAAGATGTTCCTGCCGCAGGTAGTAAAATCAGCGCGCGTAATGAAGAAAGCCGTGGCCTGGCTGATGCCCTATATCGAGGCGGAAAAATCTGGGGGTCTTAGCAGCCAGGGGAAAATCCTGCTGGCAACTGTCAAAGGTGATGTGCATGATATCGGCAAAAACATCGTTGCCGTGGTTCTGCAATGTAATAATTATGAAACCATCGACCTCGGTGTCATGGTGCCGGCAGAGACCATTCTTAAGACCGCCATCGAAGAAAATGTGGATATCATCGGTCTGTCTGGCCTGATCACCCCGTCACTCGATGAAATGGTACACATGGCAAAAGAAATGCAGCGCCTGGATTACAAACTGCCGTTAATGATCGGTGGCGCTACCACATCAAAGATACACACTGCGGTAAAAATAGCACCGCAATATAATGGCGCATCTGTTCATGTACTGGATGCCTCGCGCGCTGTTGGTGTTGCCAATAACCTGTTACAGGAAGAGGGCCGCGACGCATACATTCGACAGATAAAAGAAGAACATGAAGCCCTGCGTGTGCGGCGCGCCAGTAATCAACAGGCTCGGAAGCTGGCAAGTATGGAACAGGTACACGCTAACCGCTTCCGCAGTGAAGACTCCGGCTATGTTCCAGTTAAACCCTCATTTCTCGGTATCCGCCAATTCGATAACTATTCGCTGGAAGAGATTTCACACTACATCGACTGGTCACCATTCTTTCAGGCATGGGAGCTTAGTGGGCGCTATCCGGCCATTTTTGACCACCCTGAGAAAGGGGTACATGCACGCGAGCTGTATGATGATGCACAGGTGATGCTAAAAAAAATCATCGATGGAAAATGGCTACAGGCACAGGCAGTTGTGGGATTTTTCCCGGCTAACAGCATCGACCATGATGACATCAATGTCTACACCGATGATCAGCGCAATACGGTACAGCTGAAACTTCACGGCATACGCCAGCAGATGGTCAAAAGAGAGACACCCAATCTTTGCCTATCCGATTACCTGCAGCCGGAAAGTAGCGGCGTTGCCGATTATATTGGTGCCTTTATAGTCACTGCAGGCCTGGGTATCGAAGAAAAACTGGCTGAATTTGAAGCTGATCACGATGACTATAATTCCATCATGCTGAAAGCCATAGCTGACCGTCTGGCAGAGGCCTTTACCGAGCTAATGCATCAACGCACACGACGTGAATTTTGGGGCTATGCATCAAATGAGAAACTGACAAATGAAGAATTAATTAAAGAGAAGTACCAGGGCATCAGGCCTGCACCCGGTTATCCTGCCTGCCCTGACCACACTGAGAAGGCACTGCTGTGGCAACTGTTGGAAGCCGACCAGCGCTCAAAGGTAAGCCTCACCGAAAGCTATGCCATGTATCCGGCAGCGGCCGTCAGTGGATTCTATTTTGCCCACCCCGACGCACGTTATTTCGGAACCGGTCGCATCGGCCAGGATCAGGTTGAGGATTATGCCAGACGAAAAAACATGACGAAGGCCGAGGTGGAGCGCTGGCTGGCCCCGGTACTGGCTTATGAGCCGGATGATAGTTAATGAAAAAAAGTTTTACGATTTACGATTTACGATTTACG
>DRJK01000029.1 GCA_011052215.1 Gammaproteobacteria bacterium | reverse complement strand
GGGACAGTCGTGGAAACACATATAAATGTGAGGACATGGAATCGGTAAGCCTGATCAAGACCGTCTGCCGCACGGATGCGGCAGCCGAGCCGCCACGGATGGCATATTTTGCGTGTCTTGATTTGGCTTGCCGGTTTCATGGCCGGATTGCGGGTTAGCCCCAAACGCACTTGCCGTTTACATTTCAACTGTATTCGTTACATGTTAACGGGACAGTCGTGGCCTCGTGTCTATCTGGATCTTAATATCAAAACATGGCAACCCTTACTCTTCCCCATTCCTGATATCGACCACCATGCTGTGGACTGACCGGTAACCCTTGGGTAGTTTACGGCCACGGCGTCCCCTTTCACCGGCATATTCATCAACCTCATCCGGCTTCATGGTCTTATGCCTTTGGCCTGAATAAAGGGTCAGCTTTTCACCATCCTGGACACAGATTATGGCGGAAATATATTCTTCCCGTGCGGCAACCCTGGCGGCAGGTATCGCAATAATCTTGTTGCCCTTGCCCCTGGGCAGTTGTGGTATTTCATCCAGAGGGATAACAAGCATATGACCTTCTGTTGTGACGGCTACAATCCAGTCATCGTCATAGCTACGGATAATGATCGGCGCTAAGGCACATGCACCCTTCGGCACTGATAAAACACGTTTGCCTGCCTTGTTACGGGAAATCATTTCTTCAAACCTGATCACAAAACCATAGCCGGCATCTGAAGATAGCAAAACAAGGTCATCCGGCTGCCCCATCACCACACCGACAAAACTTGCTCCATCCGGTGGCTTGAGTCGTCCACTCAGCGGTTCACCATAACCCCTTGCCGAAGGGAGATTGTGGGTAGGTATTGAATAGGCACGTCCGGTTGAATCCAGAAAAACAGCCAGTTGATTGCTGCGACCACAAGCACTGTCCTGGTATTTGTCTCCGGATTTATACGACAGTGTAGCCGGATCCATTTCATGGCTCTTTGCCGAACGAATCCAGCCCTTTTCAGATAATATAACTGTAACCGGTTCGACACTGATCAAGGCCGATTCATCCATGGCCTGGGCGATATCACGTTTAACGACAGGCGAGCGCCGGTCATCACCATACTCTTCGACATCAGACTTCAGTTCACTCTTGATCAGTGTCTTCAACCGTTGATTCGAACCAAGTGTCTTTTCCAGATTATTTTTTTCCTTGCTCAGCTCAGCCTGCTCTTGCCGGATCTTCATTTCTTCCAGACGTGCCAACTGTCTTAAGCGGGTATCCAGTATGTAATCAGCCTGTATTTCCGTCAGCCTGAATTTTTTCATCAGGATTTTTTTGGGTTTATCTTCTGTACGAATTATCCTGATGACTTCATCCAGATTAAGGAAGGCCACCAGCAAACCGTCCAGTAAATGTAATTTTTCATTTACCTTGTCCAGACGACTCTGCAGTCTCCTCCTGACGGTATCGGTCCGGAATACCAGCCATTCTTTTAATATACCCTGCAAGTTTTTTACTCGCGGGCGTCCATCGAGACCTATCATGTTCATATTGACCCGATAGGTTTTTTCCAGATCCGTTGTTGCAAACAAATGATTCATTAATTCATCAATATTAACCCTGTTTGAGCGTGGGGTAATAACCAGACGGGTCGGGTTCTCGTGATCGGATTCATCTCGCAAGTCCTCCACCATGGGCAGTTTTTTGGCAATCATTTGCTGGGCGATCTGCTCAATGAGTTTTGAGCCTGATACCTGGTGTGGCAAGGCGGTGATAATAATATCAGTGCCTTCCTTTTCATATCTTGCGCGCATACGCATCGCGCCGGTTCCATTGGCATACATTGCCCTGATTTCATCAACCGGTGTAATTATTTCTGCCTCGGTTGGATAATCAGGTGCTTTTATATGTTTGCACAGATCTGTAACGGTTGCCCTGGGGTTGTCCAGTAAATATATACATGCCGACACCAGTTCACGCAGATTGTGTGGCGGCACATCTGTAGCCATGCCGACCGCAATTCCGGAGATACCATTCAGTAATATATGTGGCACACGTGACGGCAGAACTTCGGGTTCTTTCAATGTCCCGTCAAAATTAGGTATCCAGTCAACTGTACCCTGACTGACTTCCCTGAGCAGCAAGTCTGAAAATCCGGACAACCTGGCCTCGGTATAACGCATGGCAGCGAAGGATTTCGGATCATCGGGTGACCCCCAGTTGCCCTGCCCGTCAACAAGGGGGTAACGATAGGTAAATGGCTGGGCCATCAATACCATGGCTTCGTAACAGGCACTGTCGCCATGTGGATGGAACTTGCCCAGTACATCACCAATGGTGCGGGCCGATTTTTTATATTTGGATCCTGCCTTCAAACCAAGGTCAGACATCGCATAAATAATCCGGCGTTGAACAGGTTTCAGGCCATCACCAATGTGCGGCAAGGCCCTGTCCATGATCACGTACATTGAATAGTCCAGGTACGCCTTTTCGGTAAACTCCTTGAGTGGGAGCTTTTCTATGCCTTCATAATCGAATTCGATATTATCGCCCATAAAATATTTCCTGAATTTACATCATCACATTTCAAACTGTACTGGCGGTCTGACAAGCTTTTCAGACCGCTATCCATTTCAGAAAAAATTACACTTCAGCAAGATCGCCTTTTTTCTCCAGCCAGGATTTACGATCGGCACTCCGTTTCTTGGACAGCAACATATCCATAAGCTGGTTGGTGTTGTCACCCGATTTTATCGTTAATTGCACCAGCCGGCGAGTATCGGGTGATAATGTCGTTTCGCGCAACTGCATGGGATTCATTTCACCCAATCCCTTAAAACGCTGTACATTGACCTTGCCCTTCTTTTTTTCTGCGGCAATTCTATCCAGGATACCCTGCTTTTCGGCACCATCCAGTGCGTAAAACACCTCCTTGCCGATATCAATCCTGTACAAAGGGGGCATGGCAATATAAATATGGCCTGCTGCAACGAGAGGCCTGAAGTGGCGCAGAAACAACGCACACAGCAAGGTGGCAATGTGCGCCCCGTCCGAATCAGCATCTGCCAGGACACAAACCTTGTTATATCGCAGGCCTTTCAGGTTATCGGACCCCGGATCAACCCCGATCGCAACAGAGATATCATGAACCTCCTGGGAGCCCAGCACGACTTGCGGGTCCACTTCCCAGGTATTCAGGATCTTGCCTCGCAACGGCATGATCGCCTGAAATGTACGGTCCCTGGCCTGCTTGGCCGACCCCCCTGCCGAATCACCTTCAACCAGAAAGAGCTCGGTGCGGTCAACATCAGATGATGAGCAGTCGGCCAGCTTGCCAGGCAAGGCCGGGCCCTGAGTGATTTTTTTACGAACTATTTTCTTGCCGGCGCGCATACGTGACTGGGCATTGGCAATGGCCAGATCTGCAATTTTCTCACCTGCGTCAGTATGCTGGTTAAGCCAGAGACTGAATGAATCCTTGATCACGCCGGATATAAATGCTGCGCACTCACGTGATGAAAGCCTCTCCTTCGTTTGACCGGAGAACTGGGGGTCAATCAGTTTTACGGACAGAATGTAACTGACCTTGTCCCACACATCTTCAGGTGTCAGCTTCACACCCCGGGGCAACAAACTGCGGAACTCGCAAAACTCGCGGATGGCCTCTGTAAAACCGGTACGCATCCCGTTCACATGCGTACCTCCCTGTACAGTTGGTATCAGGTTCACATAGCTCTCCGCAACACCTTCACCCCCTTGCGGTAACCAGACAGCCGCCCATTCAGCCATTTCCTGATTACCCTGAACCGAACCCGAAAATGCTTCCTCTGGCAAGACGGGCAAACCTTCAAGTTCATTTTGCAGGTAGAAACCCAGCCCCTCTTCATATAACCATTCCACTTTTTCCTTGTTTTTCTCGTCGTAAAAACGGATTCGTAACCCCGGGCACAATACCGCCTTTGCACGTAACAGATGCTTTAACCGCGAGACCGAAATTTTAACTGAATCAAAGAATTGAGCGTCCGGCCAGAAACGTACGGTTGTTCCGGTATTGGCCTTGCCCACCTCACCGACCACTTCCAGCCTTGATGTCCTTTTACCATTGGCAAATGACATGTTGTATTCCTTGCCACCCCTTCTGACCCATACCTCCAGATGTTTTGACAGGGCATTGACGACCGATACCCCTACCCCGTGCAGACCACCGGAAAAGGTATAACTGCCATCTGAAAATTTTCCGCCCGCATGCAATTTGGTCAGGATTAATTCAACACCGGGGATTTTTTCTCTGGGATGTTTGTCAACAGGCATACCACGACCATCATCCCTGACCTCGACTGATCCATCCTTGTAAAGTGTAACATCGATTTTTTTTGCGTAACCCGCGATAACCTCGTCAACACTATTATCGATCACTTCCTGGGCCATATGGTTGGGACGGGATGTATCGGTATACATGCCCGGTCTTTTTCGCACCGGTTCAAGCCCGCTCAATACCTCGATAGCAGAAGCGTCATAATTCTTGCGCATCTAAAACACCTTCAACATAATACCTGGCATCAGCACCATCCCTTACTCAAACTCCGGATCAGCCAGGTTTGGCGGGTACTGTAATAACTGAATAATATCCTGCTTTTTACCGTTGATCCTTAGCTGCCGACATAAAAAATATGTGGCTAAATCATACCGGTATACACCAATTCCCGGGGTATCGGTTCCAATGGGCTGCCAATGTGATGATTTAACCGGTGACAGTGGCTTGCCCCACAACCCGAAGGCATAGAGCTTGTATTCGTCTGTATCACAGCGGATGCCTTCATAAAAAATATTTCGAAGCCCGGAACGGGTTTCAATGACGATTGTATATCGTGCAACATTATCGCCAGCATCGACCTTGACAGACTCAAGATCGACATAGAATTTATAGGCAGGCATTTTCATTACCGTTAATTCCTGGAGGTTCTTGCTCACAGGTGTCGGTGGAATATTCACCTTTGCCTCTTGCCATGCCTTGCCCCCTGTGAAGGCAAAATCATCATTCATCACGCCTTCGTCATCCGATAAACATATCCCTGGCGATAAAACCAGGGCTGCAAGCATGATGAATTTTTTTATTAACCCTTTGCATCCATAATATGACTGCGGCATTATTCGCTTTTTCATTGCTACCAACTTTTTATGAAATTATTTCAATATATCAAAGACCGGTACACGCCCTGACCACCCTCCCATGATAACGGCAGGCACCGTAAAAGCAAGGTACTCACGGGATGCAATCCGGATTTAGAGAATCATAAAGCCTGTCATGAACAGGCCGCGAACGGCAGTGCCGGTTGCAATGGCTGCTTCTGCCCTTAACCTGTAAATAAGTTCATTGCTGTCGCGTTAACTTTATGAAGTACATATAAATATGAGGACATGGAATCGTTGATTTACCAGGACAGATCACCTGCCAGGGAACTTCTGTAACGATCTTCAAGCGGGTCACACTGGCAGGAATAAAACGGGTGATCCACACCCAGACTGATTGCAGCATTTTGCTTTGCGGCTTTTACCATGTCATCCGTCAGTTCAAAACGCAGGAAGTGCACAGATGAGGTCTTGTCTTCTGTCTCACGTTCGAGGTCTTCATCCGTGACCGGGTTAACCTTCTCATGGCCTTCAACCTGCATCCATATCTGTTTTTCTACGCCCAGTAACTTCCTTAATGCATCAGCCCTTTCTTCGGGATCATCATATTCAATCATCAAGGTGGCCTTCCAGTTGCGCCCGTCGGGTATCAGTGGGTTATAGGTATCGAGTTCTTCCTGGATGCCGCCGGCATCAAAAATTTTTTCGGCCCTCAACATTTCCTGTATCTGGTACTGCATAACCAGCCTGTCCTCGAAATGCAGACGCATATTCGGCCCAAGTTTTATAATCCGGTGTTTCTTGTGCGCCATTATCCTCGAACGAAACTCATCCCGTGCCCGGGAATATTCCTCGAGACCCATCAGGTCATCATGTGTCAATTTATTCATCGAAATCTACAGCCCATACGCTTTTCTGATCAACCGGAGTGGATGCTCCGGTTTCATATTGTTCTCCAGACCATTGCCTATCTGGTGTCCGGCCATCGGACAGTCACTGGTGTAGGCGTCCGGGTTCTCCTGCCTGACCTTGTTTATAACCGGCCGGCAAATCTTCATGGATATATCGTGGAACTCGCTTTTAACTGCATAGGTGCCATCGTGCCCCGAACAACGCTCCACGGTAATAATTTCTGTATCAGGAACCAGTTGTAATAACTCACGTGTTTTCATGCCTATCTTCTGCACACGCAGGTGGCAGGCCACGTGATAGACAACCTTGCCCAGACTGTTTTTAAAATCTGTTCTCAATTCACCGTCTTTATGACGCAGCATCAGGTATTCAAACGGATCATAGATATTATCCCTGACCTTGATCACATCCGGGTCATCCGGGAACATTAATGGCAGTTCCTGTTTAAACATCAGCACACACGACGGTACCGGCCCGACGATATCCCAGCCCTCGTCTACCATCTTTGCCAGAACCGGAATATTGGCGTCTTTAGCACGCTCGACTGAATCCAGGTCGCCCAGCTCCAGTTTGGGCATACCGCAACATTGTTCCCTGTTCACCGGCACAACAGGTATGCCGTTGTGCTCAAAAATACTGACCAGGTCTTCACCGAGTTCCGGCTCATTGTAGTTGCCGTAACATGTGGTAAACAGCGCCACCTTGCCTTTCGTAGAGGTCGTAGGCCTGGGGACAAGACCTGAATCATGGCCCCCCATTCGTTTACGTAACGTATGACTGTGGTATTTTGGCAGCGTGGCATCTGGATGAATACTCATCATATTGCCCATCAGCTTGCGGACGGGTTTTAACTGATTACCCAGATTGACAGTCTGTGTAATAACCGGGATGCTGGCCAGCTTGCCAACTGCGTCAGTGGAGGTCAACAAACGATCACGTTTGCTGGCCCCCTGCTGTTTGTAGCGAACGGCCTTTGCCCTCAGCATTAGATGGGGGAAATCCAGGTTCCATTCATGCGGGGGTACATAGGGACATTTAATCTGGTAACACAGATCACAAAGGTAGCAGTGATCCACGACCTTCCGGTAATCTGATTTATCGACACCATCAACTTCCATGGTGGATGACTCGTCGACCAGATCAAATAAAGTTGGAAAGGCATGGCACAGACTGATGCAGCGCCGACACCCGTGACAGATATCAAACGAACGCTCCATTTCCTTGTACAGGGAATCTTCGTCCCAGAAATCCGCTTCTTTCCAGTTTAAGGGATGACGCGTTGGTGCCTTCAGATTACCTTCTTTTACTGTTGACATAGGATATGATTACTCTTCTGACTATCAGGAAGCTGGCCAGGGTGACTCCCTGGCCATTCCCGGAGTAATCAGTCATCCAGCGTATCCAGGGCCTTCTGGAAACGGTTAGCATGAGAACGCTCGGCCTTTGCCAGTGTTTCAAACCAGTCGGCTATCTCGTCAAACCCTTCGTCACGGGCAGCCTTGGCCATACCGGGGTACATGTCTGTATACTCGTGTGTTTCTCCGGCTACTGAGGCCTTCAGGTTATCTGATGTACCACCAATGGGTAGCCCGGTGGCAGGATCACCGCTGGCTTCCAGGTATTCCAGGTGACCGTGGGCATGTCCGGTTTCACCTTCTGCGGTTGAACGAAAAACGGTTGCAACATCATTATAACCCTCAACATCAGCCTTTGCAGCGAAATAGAGATAACGACGATTTGCCTGTGACTCACCTGAAAATGCATCCTTCAAGTTCTGTTCAGTAGCACTACCTTTAAGTTCCATAACATTCTCCTTCAGAATATAGGCTATTGGGTTACGCCTGAAGACCGCGGATGCCATTAGACATCCACGATTTCAGGCCGAAATCTAATTTAGAATGAGTCTAAATTACATGGATAATTTATACTACCGGGGCCCGCCTGTCAATAACTATTATGACCAGCGTATGATATTTGACCTCCCCCCTAACTCCCTGTAATGTTCAGAAAAAAGGGGGCCCTTCATGCCGAAAAAGAGCAAACCAACAGATAATCCGGACTTTGAGAAGGCCATGCAGGAACTGGAATCCCTGGTAGACAAAATGGAAAACGGCGACCTCGGCCTGGAAGAATCACTGCAATATTTCGAAAAGGGTGTCAAGTTGACCCGAAGCTGCCAGCAGGCGTTGAAGGAGGCGGAACAGAAGGTCTCCATTTTACTGCAAGACTCTCAGGATTTTGAATTGAAAGACTTTGAAAACAAAGACTAACAGGACCGTATTTTGGATTTTGAGCAATTAGTAAAAGACTACCAGTCAAGAGTGACCAATGCCCTTGAATGCTGGCTACCCGGGACGTCCACACACCCGCAAAAACTGCATGAAGCCATGCGCTACTCGGCAATCAGCAATGGAAAATTCATGCGCCCCTTACTGGTTTATGCCACGGGTGATACGCTTGGAACCGCTCGAGAGGAACTGGATGGTATCGCCTGTGCTGTGGAGATTATCCACGCCTACTCGCTGATCCATGACGACCTGCCGGTGATGGACAATGATGATTTAAGACGTGGTAAGGCGACTTGTCACATCCAGTTTGATGAGGCCACGGCCATTCTGGCCGGTGATGCCCTGCAGGCCCTGGCCTTCTATGTTGTTGCCCATGACAAAAAACTGCGGGTTGATGCAGAAACCAGGGTTAAAATGATCGATGTCCTGTCGTTGTCATGTGGTTCTCGTGGTATGGCCGGTGGGCAGGTCATCGACCTGATGAGTGTGGGCAAGACCCTCAACACCGCTCAACTCGAGGACATGCATATTCACAAAACCGGGGCGCTGATCCGGGCCAGTGTCTTGTTAAGTGCCTATACTGCCAGCGATATTTCTTCAACCGTTCTGGACAAGCTGGATCATTACAGCAAATGCGTCGGGTTGGCATTCCAGATTCGCGACGATATCCTGGATGTTGAAGGAGAAACCGAGGTCATCGGCAAAAATCAGGGGGCCGACACTGCCCTGAACAAACCCACCTACCCCGCACTGCTTGGCATGGACGGCGCCAAGGCACGCGCACAGGAACTACACGAAGAGGCCATGGAATCTCTCTGCATGCTTGATCAAAAGGCAGACCCCTTACGCCTGACTTCAAAATACATTGTTGAAAGAAAAAGCTAGCAAGCCGCCTGTTCTCGGACAAACTCCGAGGGAGCCGTCAACCCGGCAGGATAACCCCTTGTATTCTTCTCACCAATGCCGATATTTTTCTTTTTTTCAAGCGCTTATATGTCCGTTTTGAGCCTGATGATATACTTGCCTGCTTGCATCCCCTGTCGTTACATCCCATAATATATAGTCAACTCCCGTTAGCAATTAGTAACTATAATAAAATATGACGAATCCGGATATTTCATTGCTGGAAGGTATTCGCACACCTGACGATGTGCGCAGATTGTCTCGGCCAGAATTAAAACAACTGGCAGAGCAGCTGCGTCATAACCTCATCGAAATTGTCTCACAGAACGGCGGGCATCTGGCCGCAAGCCTGGGCACCGTTGAACTGACCATTGCACTGCACTATGTATTCAATACACCGGACGACCGATTGATCTGGGATGTGGGCCATCAAACCTACCCGCACAAGATGCTGACCGGGCGTCGGGAAAAAATGTACAGTATGCGTAAACTCAATGGCCTGTCAGGGTTTCCACGACGTGAGGAAAGTGAATACGATACCTTTGGCGTCGGACACTCAAGCACATCAATCAGCGCGGCACTGGGCATGGCCATTGCCAATAAAAAACTGGACATTGATCGCAAGGTTGTAGCTGTTATCGGTGACGGGGCAATGACTGCGGGCATGGCGTTCGAGGCCCTGAATCATGCCGGTGATCTGGATGCCAATCTTCTGGTTATTCTGAATGACAACAAAATGTCGATTTCCAAGAATGTCGGCGGTCTCTCCAAGTACCTGACACGCATATTATCCGGGCGTTTCTACTCCGGCGTACGTGAAGGGGGTAAAAAAGCCCTCAGCCATATGCCAAATTTCCTTGAACTTGCACGCCGGGCAGAGGAACACATGAAGGGCATGATTATCCCGGGCACTCTGTTTGAAGAACTGGGGTTTAATTACATTGGCCCCATTGATGGTCACGACATGGACATCATGGTTGAAACACTGAACAACCTGAAACACCTGCATGGCCCCCAGTTTCTGCACATCATTACCCGAAAAGGAAAAGGTTATGTTCACGCAGAAGAAAACCCCTGCGCCTTCCATGGTGTTTCAAAATTCGACAAGGACACCGGCAAAACAAACGGTAATAAACAATCAGGCCCAAGCTATACATCCATATTCTCAAAATGGTTATGCGATATGGCCAGCGAGGACAAAAACCTGGTCGCTATAACCCCCGCCATGCGTGAAGGTTCCGGCCTGGTCGATTTTTCAGAGCAATTCCCGGACCGCTACTTTGATGTGGGAATTGCCGAACAACATGCGGTCACACTGGCTGCAGGTATGGCCTGTGAAGGAATGAGACCCGTTGTCGCAATCTATTCGACATTCCTGCAGCGTGCCTATGACCAGCTCATACATGACGTAGCACTACAGAACCTGCCTGTCGTCTTCGCCATTGACAGGGCAGGCATTGTCGGGCCGGATGGCGCGACACACGCTGGCAGTTTTGATCTGAGTTACCTGCGCGCCATACCCAACATGATGATCATGGCACCGGCCGATGAGGATGAATGCAGAAAAATGCTGAGCACCGCATATCGGCACAATGGTCCGAGTGCTGTTCGCTATCCACGGGGAACCGGGCCGGGTGTCGAGGTTACAGACAGCCTGGAAACAATCCCGGAAGGAAAGTCAAAAGTCTGTCGCCAGGGCACTAATATCGCCATTTTATCTTTCGGGTGTATGCTGGGCCCTGCCATCAAGGTTGGTGACTTGCTTGATACAACCGTCATTAACATGCGTTTCGTAAAACCCCTTGATGAAGAACGGCTATTAACAATAAGCCGGGAATATAAACTGCTGGTTACACTGGAAGATAATGTCGTTTCAGGAGGTGCCGGAAGCGGTGTCAGTGAATTCCTGAGTGACAACAATATCAACACCCCTGTACTGCATCTCGGACTACCCGACACTTTTATGGAACATGGAAGCAGGGAAGAACTGCTTGCATTAGCCGGCCTGGATGCCAAAGGAATAGTGCATGCCATACAGTCCAGTCCGGCGTTCCCGGATTGCAATATAAGGCCGTCTCAAGTAATATCTTAGCCCCAAAACACGCCAGGATGACAAATCGCCACTTAATCCTTTAATCCAAAAGGTTTTTTCAGGGACAAGATTTACAGAAGTCATTCAAGATTGGGGGTAATTTACCGTGTACATATTATTCCAGATTATTTATGACTGCACATTACACATTAAAAATCGTAACCGACTTTGCGTCTGCACATACCCTGAGGGACTACCCGGGTGATTGCAGCCGAATGCACGGCCATAACTGGAAGGCCGAGATTGAAGTCAGGGCGACACGCCTGAATAAAGCAGGCATGGTTATGGATTTCAAGGATATTAAAGAAGTGACTCGTAATGTTACCAGGGATCTTGACCACCATTACCTGAATGATCTGGAACCCTTCAGAAAAGCCAATCCAACCGCAGAGAATATCGCTGCATATCTGTTCAGGGAGCTATCTGAAAAACTGAATGATGAACACATACAAATTAATGCGGTAACGCTTTGGGAAACTGAACGGGCGTGCGTACGTTACACAGAGGAATAAACGGGATGACAGAAACAAGTTCAAGGCCTGCTGAAATTGAAGATGTCCAGAGCAGAAAAGACACCAGACGTATCGCTATAAACAAGGTTGGTATCAAGGACATCAGACATCCCGTCATCGTCAGGGATCGCTCTGATGGAGAGCAACACACAGTTGCCAACTTCAATATGTACGTTAATCTGCCACACAATTTCAAGGGTACACACATGTCCAGGTTTGTTGAGATCCTCAACCAGCATGAAAAGGAAATCAGCGTCGAGTCTTTCAAGGGTATGATGTCAGAGATGACCGATCGACTTGAAGCGGATTCAGGTCATATCGAAATGAATTTTCCTTATTTTGTTAACAAGACCGCACCTGTATCCGGAGTGAAAAGCCTTCTGGATTATGATGTCACGCTGATTGGTGAAATTAAAGGTGGAAAAATCAACACCCACATCAAGATCGTTGTGCCCGTCACCAGCCTGTGCCCCTGCTCCAAAAAAATATCTGATTATGGCGCACATAACCAGCGTTCGCATGTCACTGTCAATATACGCACCTGCGATTTTGTCTGGATTGAGGAAATCATCGACCTGATTGAAAAAGAGGCATCATGCGAGCTTTATGGTCTGCTAAAAAGACCCGATGAAAAAAATGTTACCGAACGCGCCTACGATAATCCAAAATTTGTAGAAGACATGGTGCGTGATGTTGCGATGCGGCTGAACCAGGATGACAGAATATGTGCCTATACGGTGGAGTCAGAAAATTTTGAGTCAATCCATAACCATTCGGCCTATGCCCTGATTGAATTCGACAAGGAAAAGGAAGGCTGGGTCAAATCATCTGATTAATCGTGAATCCCCAAACCCCATCCGGTGTGTTAATCCCGGAAAAGTAACAATAACCCCCTGTGTCAATAATATATGAACTAGTAAGGCCTGGCCTTTAGCAGTATCACCGTATCCTTACGCTGCAAATCTACCTTGCTAAGAAAGGTCGCACCCAGCAGTACACGCGTAGGATGCTTTCCAGGTAACACAACGGCCATTACATTATTTATTACAATCCCGCCAACCTGTATGCTGTTCAGTTTAAGCACGGAACCCGTCAGTTTACCGGAAGCAGTCTCGACATCAATCGGCTTGCCCGTCTTCTTGTAATCGATGCCAAAATTTCTGGCATGTTCCTCATTCATGGCAATAACCGAGGCCCCCGTGTCCACCAGAAACTCTGTTGTCACTCCGTTCACCAGACCCGACGTGATATACAGACCATTTTTATCCGGCCAGATCTTTATTTCAGCCGTTTTTGCCACATCCGGATATCGACTTCTGACAGGTTGCCCACTCATTTTGTAAGTACGAACCTGGCCATGATGCTCTATAACCGCCTCACGACTGTTTGCACCAAGCAACCTGAGGCCTTGCTGGACCGGTTTGCCCTTTATCAGGGTAATGCGTTTACCATTGATATTGACTACAGCCATATTATTAAACAATGCCTGCACGATAATTCGATCGGCTGCCTGGCTGGTTGACATGCCCGCCAGTATTGACCCCGACAGAATAACCAGAAACAATAATAAGTATGCCGGTTTTAACATGGCCATAGCCGAAAATTCCTACTCAACACTAAATCGATCACCGGAACGCTTTGTTAAATCAACCTTTATACGATCAGGGCTTCTGCCATTTACACTGTCACTGGCTTCTACAAATATATCGGCCACCCCCACAGGAATCTTCAATGAATAGAGTCTTCGTGTAAATGGCTGTTCATCAACGTGGGGGTGGGCCAGAACACGTTTGCCGATAACATGCCCCTTGCCATCAACAATTCGCCATTCATTGGCATAGTGATTCCAGCCGCTATCGGCATGTTTCAGCGTGGCCGCCACATTCCAGCTACCATCCACATTCCTGCTAAACTTTGCAAAAATAATGGCTACATCGCTCGCCATTACATTAATACTGATAATCATTAGCAGACCGGATAATAAAATTTTCATTTCCACACCCCGACATTCAAGATATTAAAAAAGATTGCTTGCAGCAATAATCTGTAAACTGATGGCTGCAAAAATACCGGCCAGACCATCATCCACCATAATTCCAAACCCCCCGCCAACCTGCCTGTCCAGCAGGCGAATCGGCCAAGGCTTGACTATATCAAATAACCTGAACAGTAAAAAACCGATGACCCACCAGACCCAGCCGGTCGGCGCCATGAACATGGTAATCAAAAACCCGACAACTTCATCCCAGACGATCCCCGGGTGATCATGCACCTTCAGAAGTTTTGCTGTCCGGTCACATACCCATACGCCCGCAATAAACAATAACAGACACAGGGCCAGGTAAACCGGTGCCGACAGGAATTGCATAAACCAGTATAACGGTAGTGCCACCAGTGTCCCGAAGGTTCCTGGTGCGTAAGGGGCAGCACCTGTGCCAAAGCCACAGGCAATGACACAATCGGGCCGCCGCCAGATCCAGGTCGGCAATGTATTCCTGTCCGTCATGTGTTCAATCCGGCCCTGACCGGGAAATGATCATAGGATCTTATGTCCATTTTAACTTCACTGTTTTTTATCCTGTAACCCACGCTATCGCCTTCAACAATTTCACCAACCCACGTACACTTTAGACCCGACTCCACAAATCGTTCCTTCAGTAATGATATATTTTCCACGGGAACAGTAAAACAAAGCTCATAATCATCACCACCACCCAGTTGACATAGCCGTCGCTGCTCCTCGTTTAAAAGGGACTTCACGGCCGCTGATGATGGTAATTTATCTATATGCAAAACAGCACCAATCTGACTTTCTTCCAGAATATGGCCCAGATCAGCAGCAAGACCATCAGATATATCAATTGCCGCACTGGCAATACCAACCAGTAACAACCCTGCCGCTACCCTGGGCTCCGGACAATGAAACCGTCGTTGTAAAAAATCATGGTACCGTTCAGGAAGGGGTTTGTTATCCAGATAATATGGCAGTGCACAGGCGGCATCCCCAAGGGTTCCGGTAACAAATATCCGGTCACCCGGCCTGGCACCGGATCGTCTCAAGCCTTCATCCGGTTTTAACCCACCCTGAGCCTGTATGGTTACAGACAACGGGCCCCGGCAAACATCACAGGCCAGAAGTTCAAGCCCCCACATCGATTGCAGTTTCTGCAACCCGGCACCAAAGTTCTCGAGCCAGGCTTCATCCCACCCCGGTAAAACCAGCCCGATCGTAAAACCTGCCGGTCTGGAACCCATTGAGGCCAGGTCACTCAGGTTAACAGCCAAAGACTTGTGGGCTATCCATTTTACCGGCGTATCTTCAGGAAAATGCACACCAGATACCAGCGTGTCCACGGTGATGGCAACAACCGGAAAGTGCGTACCGGAAACATCCGGACAAAATAATGAATTGCGGAAGTAGTTAAATAATTCACTGGAATCGTATGCTTTCATTGTGATATCTATTACCTGACTGAACGGTTTTACCAGGCCACTCAGAGCATATTTCCCGGGTGTCCCCTCGTCTGGAATAAATGGACAGGTTCACCGTGCATGATCATCATTATTAATTAATCACCTGAACGCAGCGGGCACGGGGATACAGAGCAAATCCATGTAGTGTTTTCAGGTACTCGTGAAAATACCGGAAATTATTATTTGTCATCATTGCTGTCCCGTTAACTTTAACAATGTGAGGACATGGAGTCGGCAAGCCTGATCAAGACCGTCTGCCGCACGGACGCGGCAGCCGAGCCACCATGGATGGCATGTTTTGCGTGTCTTGATCAGGCTTGCCGGTTTCATGTCCGGATTGCGGG
>DRJK01000028.1 GCA_011052215.1 Gammaproteobacteria bacterium | reverse complement strand
CCTTCGGTCCATTTTTAGCCCGGCCTGTTCCAGCCCCTGCCTGAATAATACCTCGTTTTGTAATATATTACTTTCAAGTTGCATTGCTTCCTGCCCGGTAAGAACTTCGCCAACACCCCACATGGGGCCACTGGGATGAACATCAAACTCTGCCAGCCGTTTCTCAATATCGATATCAGGTTGTTCCAGCCTGAAAAAACTGTTGGAGCCTGCCAACATCATGCAATCACCTGCAAGCGCCACATCCCAGTTACCCTGCCTGACTCTTTCAGCCAACACCTGGTTAAATAAATAACTTCGTGCAGCCGACAGGACTATGCCTCTTTTCTTTCTGTCTTTTATTTTTATATTACCTGTAAACAGGGTAATGGCCTGATCGAGATTCTGCCTGTTGTGACCAAAACGTTGTTCGCCAAAATAATTAGGCACCCCTTTAGCCTGGATACATCTGATCCGCTCATCAAACTGTTCCGGCTTACAGGCAGCACCGTACAGGGTTATACTAAAATTATTATACCTGACCATTCCAGGACGCAATTTTGACCGATGACGTGTTGCCGACAAAATTTCAACACCACTCTGGTTATATCTATCCCAGTCAGGCTCGTTATTTTTATGTATATGTAAACTGTACCACTGTGTCGTGACGGCATTCCTGTCCTTGAGACCTGCATAGCCGACATCACGTTGCCTTATACCCGCATACCTGGCCAGTTCCCTTGCCAGCCAGATCGTGTTGGTGTTTCTTTTTTTTACCTGCAGGTAGACATGCTCACCTTCACCATCCGGTTCGAAAATGAGTTTTTCTGTAACGATAAAATCTTCGGGAGATCGTCGAAAAAGGACTGCCGACAGTGCTTCGCCATGTGCGCGTGGTAATTCAGGCATTAAGCAGAACGACTGCCTGGGCCGCTATTCCTTCCCTGCGACCCGTAAAGCCCAACTGTTCCGTTGTGGTGGCCTTGATGTTTACCAATCCGGGGCCGACAGCACAGTCCTCAGCCAGGTTATTTTTCATTTGCTGGATATAGGGGGCCATTGCGGGTGACTGCGCAATGATTGTGCAATCGGCATTACAAAGCTGCATGCCGGATGATTGCAATTTTTCTATAACGGCTCTGAGCAGAACCCGGCTATCGACACCCCTGAATGCTTCGTCTGTATCCGGAAAGTGATTGCCAATGTCCCCCAGGCCTGCCGCCCCCAACAACGCATCACACAGTGCATGTATTAATACATCCCCGTCAGAATGTGCCTCGAGACCATGAGTATGCGGGATATTGACACCACCCACAACCAGATCCCTTCCTTCAACCAGACGATGCACATCAAATCCCTGCCCTATTCTCATGCGGGAATTCTTCCCTGTTGTTGTAAAAAGAATTCTGCCAGCAATAAATCGTCCGGCCGGGTTATCTTGATATTATCTGTGTGTCCTTCAATCAACATGGGTTGTTCCCCTGTCAATTCTATCGCAGAGGCTTCATCGGTTACCAGGTAGTTACTTTCCAGTGCAGTTTTAAGTGCATGAAAAAGTTTACCCAAGCGGAACATTTGTGGCGTCTGCGCATGCCATAACTGGCTTCGGTCAACTGTTTCCGCAACCCTGTCATCCTGGTCGCTGCGTTTCATGGTGTCTTTTACAGGTATGGCCAGACATCCGCCCACCGCATCATCGGACATGGCGTTAACGAGCATGGTTATATCATCTTTCCTCAAACAGGGTCTTGCGGCATCATGAACCAGTACCCAATCCCGCTCATCGGCCTCGGGCATCAAATGCAACAGTGCATTAAAGACCGAATGACAACGCTCCTGGCCACCTTCAACCATAATCAGATCTTCACGCTTGCCTGACACCGACTCTTCCCAGTAACTGTCATTAACAGCGATTGCAATATAGGTTGCCGAGATCAGATCATTATTCAGAAAACAGTCAAGTGTGTACTCAAGAACCGTTTTGCCGGCAATTTGAAGGTACTGTTTGGGTCGATCACCCCCCATACGTGTGCCGATACCGGCAGCGGGTATCACCCCCCAACAACGGGGTTTCCGGTTTGTTATTGATGCAACCATGGACTTCCAGTTTATTTCCTGGCCGGTTTTTCCTCGACTATCTGATAAAAGGTCTCGTTCTTTTTCTTGATCATACCCAGTTCGCTTCGCGCACGTTCTTCAACGGCTTCCAGTCCTTTTTTCAGGTCTCTCACCTCGGCCTGCAATGAATGATTTCTTTCCCTCAGGATTTTATTTTTTTCTTGCTGCTGTTTAACTTTCTCGCCTAGATGATTGGCATCAGCAAGACTGCCATCGCCTACCCAGAGCTTTACCTGCAATGTAACAAATAACAATACCAGAATAACAACCAGCCATTTCATCGTCCTGGAATCACCTTTCACATATCAGCATTCAGGCCAAAAAGTCGGGTTATTATTACAGAACATTAAATGCCTTCTTGCCCGCATAACTGGCCCTGCTACCCAACTCCTCTTCTATACGGATCAACCGGTTGTATTTTGCCACACGATCAGATCGTGACAATGAACCCGTCTTTATTTGTGTCGCCGTGGTCGCGACCGCCAGATCGGCAATGGTTGTATCTTCCGTCTCACCGGATCGATGAGAAATAACTGCGGTATAACCGGCGGCCTCCGCCATTGCGATGGCACCAAGTGTTTCACTCAATGTGCCTATCTGATTAAATTTAATCAATATGGAATTTGCGATACCAAGGTCTATTCCCTTTCTGAAAATATCGGTGTTGGTAACAAAGATGTCATCACCCACCAGCTGAATCCTTGAGCCCAGTTTTTTTGTCAGCAGATCCCAGCCTTGCCAGTCATTTTCCGCCATACCATCTTCAATGACAATGATCGGGTATTTATCCACCCATGCCGACAGGTAATCCACAAACTCTTCTGATGATAATTTTTTACCTTCTGACGCCAAGTCATATTTTCCATCCCGATAAAATTCGGAGCTGGCGGCATCGAGCCCCAGATATATGTCTTCACCTGCCTTGTAACCGGCATTCTCGATGGCCTGCAGGATTACCTCGATGGCCTCTTCATTCGAGCCCAGGTCCGGAGCAAAACCCCCTTCATCACCAACCGACGTATTCATTCCCTTTTTAGCGAGAACGGCCTTGAGTGCATGAAAAACCTCGGTTCCATAACGAATGGCCTCAGAGATTGTCGGCGCACCGACAGGCAGGATCATAAACTCCTGCAAATCAACGCTGTTATCAGCATGAACCCCGCCATTTATAATGTTCATCATGGGAACCGGTAGCTGGTAGTGATCACGTTCCACCAAAGACCGGTACAGAGGCTTGCCTGAATCCATCGCAGCGGCATGCGCCGCAGCCAGTGAAGCCGCCAGCAGGGCATTGGCCCCCAGGTTACCCTTGTTATGGGTTCCATCAAGATCAATCATAATCTTGTCTATGCCAGCCTGATCGGTGACGTCCATACCAATCAATACGTCACGAATTTTAGTATTGACGTTATCGACCGCCTTCAAGACACCTTTACCACCATACCGGCCTTTATCACCATCACGAAGCTCCAGTGCCTCCAGTTCACCCGTCGATGCGCCTGAAGGCACCATGGCACGACCCATGATCCCGTTTTCCAGGGTGATTTCGGCTTCCAGTGTTGGATTTCCTCTTGAATCTATAATCTCGCGGGCATGAACATCTTGAATTCTGGACATTTTCTCTCCATTGCTGATTTATCTTTCAATTTTTATCTGTGTGTCTTTATTGAGGCGCTATTGTACTGAAAAACAGGGTGCGTAGCGAGAAGCCCGTTCACATGCCCAACACTATTCCAGCTGTTCCCAAATCTGGTCTGCGATTCTGTTTAACGAACATACCTGGATGGAGAATTCAGGAAACTTAAGGCAAAAAATAATATCATAATAATAGTGGTTTATTCATATATGCCCCGTTAGCCTGTAACAAATATAGTTGAAGCGTAAACCGCAAGTACATTTTGAGATAAACAGAGCATCCCGGACATGAAACCGGCATAGCCAAATCAAGACACGCAAGTGATGCCATCCCTGGCCGCTCGGCCGCCGCATCCCTGCGGCAGACGGTCTTTATCTGGCTATGCCGATTCCATGTCCTCACATTGATGCTCGCTTCAAAAATTAACGGGACAGTCGTGTGGCGCAACCTGAAAAATATTTGAAAGAAAGAACAGGTCCTGCTGCCTTAAAGTGACTGTTCCTGAAAACCGTGGCGCTTGGTGACCTGATCCAGTTCCATCAGCGTTTCCAGCAAGGCCTCCATCCTGTCCAGAGGCCAGGCATTCGGGCCGTCACTCAGGGCCTGGGCAGGGTCCGGATGGGTTTCCATAAACAGGCCTGACACACCCGCTGCAACCGCTGCGCGTGCCAGTACCGGGACATGCTCCCGCTGGCCGCCGGAACAGCTGCCCTGCCCCCCCGGCAACTGCACGGAATGGGTCGCATCAAAGACAACCGGGCAACCTGTCTCCCGCATAACGGCCAGGGAACGCATATCGGATACCAGATTATTGTAGCCAAACGATGCCCCACGTTCGCAGACCATGATTTGCTGATTACCTGCTGCCCTGGCCTTTTCGACGACATTTTTCATGTCCCAGGGGGCCAGGAACTGACCTTTTTTGATATTCACCGCAATACCCTGTCTGGCTACATTCTGGATGAAGTTGGTCTGACGGCAGAGAAATGCCGGTGTTTGCATGACATCGACGACACTTGCAACCTCATCAAGGGGGGTATCTTCATGCACATCGGTTAACACCGGAACTGCGTGTTCATTTTTTACTTTTTGCAGGATGGCAAGGCCCTTTTCCATCCCCAGCCCCCGAAAACTGTCGACGGAGGAACGATTGGCCTTGTCGAAAGAGGATTTATAGATAAAGTGCACACCCAAACGATGACAGATCTCCTTTAATTCACCGGCCGTTTGCATGGCCATTTCTTCACTTTCTATCACGCAGGGACCTGCAATCAAAAACAATGGTTTGTCCAGCCCGACTTCAAACCCACAAAGATCCATACCGATTCAGCCTTGTCTGTTTTGCTTGCAGCCCAGTGCCGCCTGAATGTAACTGGTAAACAGCGGATGACCCTTGCGTGGCGTCGAGGTAAATTCCGGGTGGAACTGGCAGGCGACAAACCACGGGTGATCCTTGAGTTCAATAACTTCAACCAGTGTCTCATCCATCGACATGCCGCTAAAAACCAGCCCCGCCTGTTCCAGTTGTTCCAGGTAACGATTATTGAATTCATAACGATGCCGATGACGCTCAACTATCACGTCGCTATTATATATTTCGCGAGAATGCGTGCCGGGTTTCAATCTGCACTCCTGGCCACCCAGGCGCATCGTTCCGCCTACATCTGAACCCTCATCACGTTTTTCGAGCTTGCCGGCTGCATTCAGCCATTCTGTGATCAAGGCGATGACCGGATGGGCTGTTTTTTTATCAAACTCGGTACTGTGTGCCTCTTTCAGTCCGGCTACATGCCGTGCATATTCAATAACGGCCACCTGCATGCCCAGGCAAATCCCCAGATAAGGAATATTGTTTTCACGGGCATATTTCACTGCCAGTATCTTTCCTTCCACCCCCCGTTCACCAAAGCCTCCCGGCACAAGGATGGCATCGATGTCAGTCAACGCATCCAGCCCTTCTGTTTCCAGCTTTTCCGAATCCAGATAAACAATATTGACACGCGACTGTGTCTGGATGCCGGCATGGGCCAATGCCTCATTGAGTGACTTATATGACTCGGTCAGATCGACATACTTGCCGACCATGGCAACCGATACTTCATTGACAGGATTGGAAATGGAGTCCACCACCTTCGACCATTCCGACAGATCTGCCTCGGGTACATCGAGATGGAATTTCTCGACCACGATAGAATCCAGTCCCTCCTCATGCAGCAGAATCGGGATCCGGTAAATATTGTCTGCATCAATGGCAGAAATAACCGCCCTTTCCTCTACATTGGTAAACAGTGATATTTTCTTGCGTTCGTTTTCAGGGATTTCAGTTTGTGCACGGCACAAAAGAATATCAGGCTGGATACCGATCGATCGCAATTCCTTGACCGAGTGCTGTGTGGGTTTGGTTTTCAATTCCCCGGCAGTCGGAATATAAGGTAGCAGGGTCAAATGCATAAACAGGGCATGTTCATGACCCAGTTCGATACCCATTTGACGAATGGCCTCCATAAAAGGCAGAGATTCAATATCACCCACCGTGCCGCCGATCTCGACCATGGCAATATCCGCATCACCCGCACCGGCAATGATGTTCTCCCTGATCTGGTCAGTAATATGGGGAATGACCTGTACTGTCGCCCCCAGATACTTCCCCTGACGTTCCTTTCGGATAACACTTTCGTAGACCTGTCCCGCTGTAAAATTATTACTTTGGGACATCCGGGTATTGATAAAACGCTCATAATGCCCCAGATCAAGATCGGTCTCGGCCCCGTCTTCGGTGACATAAACTTCACCATGCTGAAACGGGCTCATTGTACCGGGGTCAACATTGATGTAGGGGTCCAGCTTGAGCATGGTGATTTTTAAACCACGGGCCTCAAGTATTGCTGCAAGCGATGCCGAGGCTATGCCCTTCCCGAGTGAAGAAACAACACCACCAGTAATAAATATAAATCGGGTCATAGTGATCTCAATTAAGACTGCTTTTTATGATAACTCGAGATGAGCTACCGGCCGGGATTATAAATTACCAGAATGAACGTCATTCCTCAATGACTGAATCGATATAAAAAACGATTTATGTCATTGCAATGTGATCAATTAAATGCCTGCTCCCATTCAAGCATCAACCCCTGCTCCCCCTTGCCGACCTGAAAGGGCTCGCAGACACACAGACCTGCAACTGCAACCACCTTTTCATACTGGTACAACATGGGCGTCCTGTCCCTGACCCAACAGGGTATCCCTGCCTCCTGAAACAGTTTTTTCAGATCATGTTTATGTTTTCGTCTGACCGGTTGAATACTCTCCCCACCCTGCCGGAAGCGTATTTCAAGACCCGGCATGCCCTGAAGCGAGACGGGTAAACCCTGCCCCTCAACCAGACTGGGCCTGATGAAGCCAACACCGCGTATCGATAAAGGCCCGGACAGATCCCACGGGATCTGGCTCGAGGCATGGTGCTGAAGTGGTGAAGGTATGGCATACAGCCTGTCACGATAACGCCTTATTTCCACCCCGCTCCAGCGAACACAGGGTGTGGCATCGGGCCGGGAGTTAAGCACATCATGGAGGATATGATGCAATTGTTTCTGTGAGGGTACAGATAGTCCGGTAATTCGCAACCAGTGGCGCATCAGGTTACGTTGCCTGGCCTCACTCAACCGGCGCAGGCCATTGATATCAATGAAACACCCTTGCCGATCAAGAATGCATTGCAGATCCGACTCCGCCAACTCATCCAGCAGGGACGCCGCCTCTGCCATGTGACCGGCTGACCGGCTGACCGTCTGTACCACTGAAGGCCATCGTGACCGTAATTCAGGCAGGATACGCTGGCGGATAAAATTGCGATCAAACCGCACATCCTCATTACTGCTGTCTTCCACCCACTCCAGTTTTTTATCCACGGCATATTGTTTCAATTCATCCCGACTGAATCCGAGTAACGGGCGTATCAGCAAGCCACTGGAAAAGGGCGATTCTGCCGGCATGGCCGCCAGACCGGGTAACCCGGATCCACGCATCAACTGTAACAATAACGTCTCGGCCTGGTCATCCAGGTGATGGCCCGTCAGCAGGGCTTCATCCTCATTCATCAATGTAGCCAATGCCTGGTAACGGGCATTTCGTGCAGCGGCCTCCGGGCTCTCTCCCTGGCCGGGGGAGGCATCAACGGCAAGCATTTCCAACGGGGTATCCAGTTCGCTGCACAGCCTGGTGCAATGACCGGGCCAGGCATCTGCCTCGGGCTGCAAACCGTGATGTACATGAACCGCAGATAATGACCAGTTGGCACCGGTATCTCGCAGCCGGGCCATGGCAGTGAGAAGAACGGTAGAATCCAGACCGCCACTATAGGCCACCCGGTAATGTTTAATGCCAGGATAGTCTGATAACAGTCTTCCCAGTTCAGCGATTGAGAATTTCATAACAGGAACCCGGGTTCATACGTGAGGATTAATTACTCCGCCACGGGTGGCGATTTATCCTTATAAACACCAAATTGCATCATGCGCCCGTATCTTTGTTCAAGCATTTGATTAACCGGCATGTCTGCAAACCTTGACAGGGATTCCTGTAATGCAATCGCGACACTCCTGGTCACGGCATTTACATCACGGTGCGCGCCGCCAAGGGGTTCAGGGATAATGTCATCGATCAGGTCAAGCTCCTTGAGTCGCCCGGAAGTGATGCCCATTGCCTCTGCTGCATCCGGTGCCTTATCCGCGCTCTTCCACAAAATAGCGGCACACCCTTCAGGTGAAATAACCGAATAGGTACTGTACTGGAGCATTTTGACACAATCGCCGACACCAATTGCCAGCGCCCCACCGGACCCTCCTTCACCAATCACGGTACATATGATCGGTATTTTGAGATTTGACATGACCAGCAGGTTTCTTGCTATTGCTTCACTCTGGCCTCTTTCTTCCGCGCCAACCCCGGGATAGGCGCCCGGCGTATCAATAAATGTGAATACCGGAATATTAAAACGTTCTGCCGTTTTCATCAGCCGTAATGCCTTGCGATAACCTTCGGGACGTGGCATACCAAAATTACGCATGATTTTTTCATTGGTATCCCGCCCCTTCTGATGACCAATCACCATCACCGGACTCCCATTCAGTCGTGCCAGACCCCCGATAATGGCCTTGTCATCGGCATAGGTGCGATCACCATGCAGCTCTTCAAAATCGGTAAAAATATTTTCTACATAATCCAGAAAATAGGGTCGTTGCGGGTGTCTTGCCAACTGGGATACCTGCCAGGCATTCAGCGATGAGAATATCTGCTCCGTCAGGGCAACATTCTTTTCCTGCAGGCGATTGATCTCGTCACTGATATTCACATCATGGTCATCACCGATCAGTCTCAGCTCATCGATCTTGGCTTCCAGTTCTGCAATGGGTTGTTCAAATTCAAGAAAATTGATATTCATTATAAATAACCTGGGGGCCTGTAATCAGCACTGTCACGAAATCGGTTACATTTTAACATCTTATCTGTCAGGATGCATATTCAACGCGTACCTGCGATTCATGGGTCAACTGGCGAAGGCGATGCAACAGCTCATCGGTCGGGTGTACCCGCCACTCGGCTCCCAGAGGTAACTTGACCCTTGCCCCTTGTCCGTCATACTCGACCCAGATCGGGCAGCGCCCTTCCTTGTATGGCCCAAGCATCTCGGCAAGGGAATGAATAAACCCGTTGCGGCCTTTTGACTGGTCCAGGCTAATCACCAGCCTGCGGGCGAAATGCTCGCGGGCCATGTCGATACTGAATACTTCTTCAGCAGTTAGCCTGAAACTGCCGGTATAATCATCGAGGCTCAATTTACCCTTCACGACCAGCACCTTGTCTTTATTGATGACGGCCCGACTGCTCTCGAACAAATCAGAAAACAGCGTAACCTCCATCCTTGCTGTGCGGTCGTCCAGGGTGACAATTGACATACGACCCCGTCTGGTATTGATCACACGAACAGCGATAACCAGGCCGGCCGCGACTATATTTTTTTCCTGACTACTGCCCGTTCGAAACGTTTCACCCGAACCATTTCCCGGGGAACCTGAAATCAGGTCACTGATACGTGCAGAAATCATACGAGACAATTCATCCTCGTATCGCGTTACAGGATGCCCGGTCAGGTAAAGACCCAGGGTTTCCTTCTCTCCGACCAGCCTTAGCTCATCATCCCAGTCTGGCAGGGACAGGGTCGGCATTGCCGTGTCACCGGACTCAGGTAACGCCCCGCCAAACAGATCCTCTATCCCTACAGTTGCATTGCGATTGTGTTGCTCGGCCGCCTTGAGTGCAACCGGGAGCTGGGCCATCAGGCTCGCACGGTTCTGACCCAGATGGTCGAGTGCCCCGCAACGAATGAACGCCTCTTGTACACGTTTGTTAACCTTGCGCAAATCAACCCGCCTGCAAAAATCAAATAAATCCGGAAATTTACCATGCTCCTCCCTTTCCTGATAAATCGCCTCAATGGCCGACTGCCCTACTCCCTTGATTGCACCCAATCCATAAATAATGGTTTCATCATCATGCATGGTGAACATATAAAACGATTCATTTACATCAGGCGGCAGAACGTCCAGATGCATATCACGACACTCTTCAATTAATGTCACCACCTTGTCGGTGTTATCCATATCGGATGACAGAACCGCCGCCATAAATGCAGCAGGATAATGCGCCTTCAGCCAGACTGTCTGATAGGAAACCAGTGCATATGCTGCCGAATGTGATTTGTTAAAACCATAGCCCGCAAATTTTTCCATCAGGTCAAATATATAGGTTGCGGTTTTCTCTTCTACCTTATTATTGACCGCGCCTTCTGTAAAAATACTTCTTTGTTTGGCCATCTCCTCCGGTTTCTTTTTACCCATTGCACGGCGCAGCAGATCCGCTGCACCCAGTGAATAACCTGCCAGTACCTGGGCAATCTGCATGACTTGCTCCTGGTACAAAATAACACCGTACGTTGGCTGCAGGATAGGCTCAAGAGCGGGATGCGGGTATGCTACCTTTGCACGTCCATGCTTGCGCTCGATAAAGTCATCAACCATGCCTGACTGCAAGGGCCCCGGGCGGAACAGCGCGACCAGGGCAACAATGTCATCAAAATGATCCGGCTGTAAACGTTTGATCAGGTCTTTCATGCCGCGTGATTCAAGTTGAAAAACAGCTGTTGTTGCACCTTTTTTCAGCAGCTCAAACGATGCCTTGTCATCGACAGGAATGTCCGCTATATCGAGTTTTTCCTCCCCACCCAGCGACCGTTTTTTGTTGACCGTCTGGACAGCCCAGTCGATGATCGTCAGGGTTCGCAGGCCCAGAAAGTCAAACTTTACAAGACCAACGGCCTCAACATCATCCTTGTCAAATTGCGAAACGATATTTGCACCACCCTGCTCACAATAAATTGGCGTGAAATCCGTCAGCCGGGTTGGTGAAATGACAACGCCACCTGCATGCTTTCCGGCGTTACGTTTCAATCCTTCCAGTTTTTGCGCAAGGTCAATGAGTACTTTTACATCGTCGTCATCTTCATAAAGTTTTCCAAGCTCTTCTTCCTGTTCAAGTGCCTTTTCGAGCGTAATCCCTATCTCAAAAGGGATCAGCTTTGCAATCCGGTCAACAAAACCATAGGGGTGGGAAAGTACGCGACCAACATCACGCACAACGGCCTTTGCCGCCATGCTTCCATAGGTGATTATCTGTGACACCTTGTCTCGACCATAGTGTTCGGCCACATAGTCGATCACCCGGTCGCGCTGATCCATACAAAAATCCACATCGAAGTCCGGCATGGAAACGCGCTCGGGGTTCAGAAACCGCTCAAACAGCAACTCAAGCGCAATCGGATCAAGATCGGTAATGGTAAGTGCATAGGCCACCAGCGAACCTGCCCCCGAACCACGACCCGGCCCCACCGGTATGGCATTATCCTTGGCCCACTGAATAAAATCGGCAACGATCAGGAAGTAACCCGGGAATCCCATCTGGATAATCACACCCAGCTCAAATTCCAGCCTGTCCGAGTATTCCTTTGACCTGGATACAAATTCCGGATCTGATTTATCAAGAATTTTTTCAAGCCTCGCCTCCAGACCTTTCCTGGACTGGGTCCGTAGAAAACTGCCCACATCCATTCCATCGGGAACCGGAAAGTCAGGTAAATAATTTTTACCCAGAGTTAACTCAAGATTACAACGCTTGGCAATCTCAACCGTATTCTCTATGGCTTCGGGGATATCAGAAAATAACTCAATCATTTCCTCCGGACTCCGGAGGTATTGCTGCTCGCTATATAATTTTGGACGCCTGGCATCATCCAGTGTACGCCCATCGTAAATGCAAACCCTTGCCTCGTGGGCTTCAAAATCAGATCGCTCAAGAAAACAGACATCATTTGTTGCCACAACGGGTAACTGTAAATTCTGCGCCAGATCAACGGCCAGGGAGACATACTCCGCCTCATTTTCCCGCCCTGTTCTCTGCAATTCCAGATAGTAGGAATCTGGAAAAAATGATGCCCAGAAGCGCGCCTTTTCCCTGGCCTGGCTGACATTCCCGGATAACAACGCCATCCCTACATCACCTTCCCGGCCACCGGAAAGTGCGATCAGCCCATCTGACAGGCCTTCAAACCAGGCAGATTCAAGGACGGGTACACCCCGATGCTGCCCTTCCAGATAGGAACGTGAAACAAGCCGGCTTAAATTAAGGTAACCCTCGTTATTCTTGCAAAGCAGAATCAGGCGACAGGGTCTTTCTGTTTCAGATTCATTGGTCACCAATACATCAACACCCACTATCGGTTTAATCCCCGATGACATGGCGGCACGGTAAAACTTGACCATAGAGAACAGGTTGCCTTGATCCGTAACTGCAACTGCCGGCATGCCTGTGGCGGCGACTGCCCGGGTCAGTGGCAGGATCCGGATTAAACTGTCCTGCAGTGAATATTCGGAATGAAGATGCAGATGTACAAATTGATCGGGCATGGCCATTATTGTACTGAGCCGGAAGAAACACTGCGAGTTCTTATGTCGTTATTTTTCCTGAAAACAGCAATCAGCAAAATTCACTGCTGTCCCGTTAACTTTATGAAGCACATATAATTGTGAGGACATGGAATCGGTAAGCCTGATCAAGACCGTCTGCCGCACGGATGCGGCAGCCGGGCCGCCATGGATGGCACGTTTTGCGTGTCTTGATCCGGCTTACCGGTTTCATGCCCGGATTGCGGGTTAGCCCAAAGCGTATTTGCCGGTTATATTTCAACTGTATTCATTACAGGTTAACGGGCCAGCCACGACCGAAATTGGTTAAAAAATAGTCAACTCCTGTTTCATTAACTGACTATTTTTTGACTAATGAAACAAGAAGTTCTTTAATTTCCTGTATTTAGAAAGGCTATTGCAGGTGTGTCAGAAATAAGTTATTTTAGCGTCTGAATACAAAAGTATCTGGTTATGGTCATAAACGGCGTTGCTATAACACAGATAACAAAAAAACGGTCAAAAGGCCGAATAATAATGAATAAAAACAATATTAAGCTATAGGTGATGCTTAGGAGGATGTTATCATGCCGATAACAAATACACCCACCATAGAGCAGTGGTTACTGCTCGGTGTGTTTTTTATTATATCTGCGGTATACGGGTTTACAAAAAATGCAAAACGCGGCGGATGCAGGCCTTGTTACTATATTTCATTTGGCCTTCTCTTTGTTGTACTGAATTGTCTTGCGCTGTTTATAGCCAACCGGGCTGGCCTGGAGAGTTTCAATCTGATCGAACTGATGACCCTTAGACAAACTGCGATCGAATCAAGTTTCATTGTGTTCGGTTACTGCCTGATTATTCAGGGTATTGCCATGTTTGTTAAATATCTTTCTCTTCCTGCGTCTGTCAAGGCAAGTCAAAGCTATCTATAATCCTGTTTTATACTGATATTCCACTGGAAATATCCAGTGGATGAGTGTGTTTTCTTTTCATGTAAGAATACGCATACCCGGTTTATATCGTTTTCACAGGCCTTCATCGATACATGCATGTTATTCTAATCGCCGTTTTAATCATCATCTTGCTGGGAGTTATTTTTCTGCCCCAGGTGTGGCTTACAAGGACATTGAATAAACATTACCTCCCTGAGGACAAGTTCCCCGGTACCGGTGCCGAGTTTGCCCGCCACCTGTTAAAAAAAATGGACATCCAGGATGTCAGTGTTGAAAGCACAACAACAGGTGACCACTACGACCCGACAGACAAGACCGTACGACTGGGCGAAAAACATTATGACAGCAGATCACTCACGGCTATTGTCATTGCTGCTCACGAAGTCGGTCACGCCATCCAGCACAAAAGCAACTACCGGTTTTTTAACCTCAGAAAACACCTTGCGACTGTGGCGATCATTGCCGAAAAAACCGGTGTACTGGTATTCATGATCATGCCAGTCCTGACCCTGATCACACGCAACCCGGCCGTTGGCGTCATCACCACATCTTCTGCAATCGGTATGCTCGCACTGGGCGTGCTGGTTCATTTGATCACACTGCCGGTCGAGTGGGACGCCAGTTTCAACCGTGCCCTGCCTTTGCTGAAGGCCGGCCAGTATATTGACAAGGAAGATCAACCAGCGGCCAGAAAAATTCTCAAGGCGGCCGCCTCGACCTACCTGGCTGGTGCCCTTGCCAGTCTTCTGAACCTGTCACGCTGGCTGGCCATCCTGAAAAGATAGCACTAAAAAACATTAATAATAATATGCTATTTATAAAAAAGTCGGCTATAGATAAAAAGTTACAGATAATAGCTAATAAAAGACATGAACATGCCGATAAACTCATATCAGACGACAGGGAGAACGGGATGATGACAGAAGAAACACTCAGCTTCAGTCAAAGCGTTGACCGCATGGTGGAACGCGCACTTGATGTTATCGAAATTGACGAAGGAATTGCATCGGCACTGAAAAGCTGTAATTCGGTCATCCAGGTACGCTTCCCTGTCCAGATCAAGGGGAAAATTGAAGTGTTCACTGGCTGGCGGGCGGTTCACAGTACCCATCGTCTGCCAGCCAAGGGCGGCATCCGCTACGCACCCTATGCCGACCAGGATGAAGTCGAGGCACTGGCCGCACTGATGACCTATAAATGTGCCATCGTCGATGTTCCATTCGGTGGTTCAAAGGGCGCCCTGCTCATTGATCCCAGGAACTACAGCCGGGATGAGATGCAACTCATCACACGTCGCTTCACACTGGAACTTGTTCGCAAGGGTTTTTTGAGTCCGGCAACCAATGTCCCCGCCCCGGATGTGGGCACAGGTCAGCGTGAGATGTCCTGGATGGCTGATACATACAAGCATCTGCACCCGGAAGATGTCAACTACCTTGCCTGCGTAACGGGTAAACCGGTCCATCATGGTGGCATAAGGGGACGCACTGAAGCAACCGGACGTGGCGTACAATTTGTAATCCAGGAATTCTTTCGGCATCCGGATGATGTGCAGAAAGCCAACCTGAAGGGTTCGCTTGGCGATCAAAAGATCATCATGCAAGGTCTGGGCAATGTTGGATACTATGCATCAAAATTTCTGTCTGAAGAAGATGGCGCAACAATAATCTGCGTCGTTGAAAGAGATGGCCTTCTCTACAATGAATCCGGTCTGGACATTGAAAGCATTCACCAGTACATCATTGAAAACAAGACCATTAAAGGTTACACCGAAGCACAGTTCGATGAGAATGGTGCCAAAGGACTTGAGCTCGATTGTGATATTTTGATCCCGGCGGCGCTGGAGGCACAAATAACCATCGAAAATGCGGGCCGGATCAAGGCACGCCTGATCGTTGAAGCAGCCAACGGCCCGGTGACTTACCAGGCCGATGAAGTGCTCAATAAAAAAGGAACCACTATCCTTCCGGATGCATATGTAAATGCAGGTGGCGTGACCGTTTCATACTTTGAATGGATCAGGAACCTGTCCCATATACGCTTTGGACGCATGCAGCGCAGACAGGATGAAATGCGCAACCAGCAATACGTTTCCATGCTGGAAGAAATTACCGGCACCAGTATCTCCGAGCGTACAAAAAATACGCTCAAGGATGGTGCAAATGAAATTGACATTGTTCGCTCTGGTCTTGATGACACCATGCGACACGCTTATCAGGAAATCAGGGAAATATATCTGAATAATGAAAAAATCAGGGATTACCGGACTGCGGCCTATGTCCTTGCCGTCACCAAAATAGCACGTTCATATACTGATATCGGTATTTACTAAGATAGTATCCAACGGTATTCATTGTACAATTGAGCCACTACCACCCACCGGAAAATACGGGTCTGGATCTTGTATTCAAGGATGACTCGATTCTTGTAGTCAACAAACCCGCTGGCTTGCTTTCTGTGCCCGGCCGCGGCGATGACAAAAAAGATTGCATGGTATCAAGGGTACAACAGGAATATCCGCAGGCACTGACAGTGCACCGTCTGGATATGGAAACCTCGGGATTATTGCTACTGGCACGGAATCAGTCAATGCATCGGGATTTAGGCAGGCTGTTTCAGGAAAGGCGTATCCGCAAAATCTACACCGCCATAACAGATGGCATAGTCAAACAGACAGAAGGTACCATTAATTTACCTTTGATAGGTGACTGGCCAAACAGGCCCAGACAAAAAACAGACCGGGAAAAAGGAAAACCTTCAGAGACCTTGTTCAAGGTATTGTCACATGATCATGAGAATAATACGACCCGACTGGAGTTACAGCCGATTACCGGAAGATCACATCAGTTACGGGTACATTTACTTGAAAACAGGCACCCCATTCTGGGCGACAATCTTTATGCCGGTAAATCAGTCAGGGAAAAGGCAGACAGGCTGTTGTTACATGCAACCTGCCTGGAATTTATTCATCCGTTTACCAAACAAAATCTGTTACTGGAATGTAAAGCACCATTCTAGGAAGCTGTTATTCACCCCATTAACAGCTCTGATATTGTTTCTTCAATATTCTTTCCTTTTGCATCGCACACTTCAGTACCCAACTCGGCAGAGGTAAAATCCTTACCATTCTTGAGAAACAGTTTATACCTGGCCTCACCGATGGTTAATTTAAGATCACCTATATTGAATGAATCACCACATTCCAGCTTCAATGTTTTGGTGATTTTTTTGCCATTCAGTGCCACGCCATTTTTACTGCCCGCATCGATAATGAAAACACTGGATTTACCGACAAATATATCGGCATGATATCGTGATGCATATTGATCCATGAGTATAATGTCAGATGAAGATGATTTCCCCATGGTATGTCGACCTTCACCCAATTGATGGCTGATGACATTGCCGTGTTTATCTTCTACCAGTAACTCAATCATTGTTTGCCCCCGAAAAATAATATGTATTAAGGCCAGAGCCCCAAACATTGTGAAAAAAACCATCCCCCAATAGTATTTCTCCCTTTTATAATTAACATTGTAAAATACATGACTTACAGATTACTTACACTCCCATCATCTGCTCGCCAAAAATAAAAAATAATTTTGTTTATTTCTTTATTAATCAACAGGTTATTATATATAACCACTTTATATATTGTATCACCGAAATCGGCTGGCGAGAACCAGGCAAATTTATTGGCCTGTGTATATATTTTCGTCTAAATGATCAAATACTGAAGCTTGTCAGGACAAAAAACCTTGTCTCAACAACCCGGGATAACGGGAAACCGTAAACGATTACGCACAAGCTGATTTAAAAGTAACCGGCCGGTGAGAAAACAGGATAAACAACATAATTTTCCACGGCCGTCCCGTTAGCTTTACGAAGTGCATATAAATGTGATGGCATGGAACCGGTATAGCCGGAAAAAGTTCGTATTGCACAATTTAGCTCAATACATACCTTCCGCTTACGTTTCAACTGTATCCGTTACCTGTTAATGGGGCATTAACAGTGATAATTTCTCATAAAAAAACCGGTCCTTGCAAACAAGGACCGGCTCTTGCTTTTCTCAGGGCACCCTAGAATTGCGGTGATTTCATTAACTCAACAAGCGCCTTCTTCTGTGCCGTTGAAATGGCCGTTGTACCATTGGTAGTACCGCTGATATTACCTGCAATGGTTCCCATACCATCTGAAAATGCCTTCTCGAGAGTATTCTGGGCATTCATATCCATCCCCGCTGAGTTTTGCGCTGCAAAACGAGCAAACTCACGAATCATGACGTCTTCCTGTATGCCAAACAAATCTGCATAAGGGCTTGGGATTCCCTGACCGGCATAGTTAGTCCTTGCCGTTGTCCACGTTGCACCATTGGCTGCACAACTGCCACTGTCATTGTCGGTATTGTTACTACAGGTACCTATCCACGTCATTGAGGCCGGAATCGACAGGCTGTCACGTGTATAGGTAACACTTCCACCCGCAGATTTTACACTGGACACCCAGTCTGTAGGAATAACCATCATAACTGGCCAGTTTGTCGGGCTACCATTGGATTTATAGTACTGGAACTCGTTAAGAGTCAAGCCGGTAGAAACACCCAGAGCAGAATCTATATTGGCTATCATAGTCGTGATACGTGCATTTGATGATGCAGTCGCGCTGGTGAATGCAGTAAAAGCCGCATTCATGGCTGCGGTTAATGTAGCATCCGCAGCTGCTACTGCAGCCTGGGTTTCTGAACCGGTAAATACTGCATCAAATGCCTGGAAGGCAGATGACATGGAGGCGATAAGCGCACTGGCCGCAGTCTGGAAAGTGGACAGATCTGTACCCGTCGCACCGAGGGTAGTCAGGGCCTGTGTGTATATTTCAACCGCGCGATCGGCGTTCAGCTTCTGAATTCCGCCACCCACTGTAGAATCAATTGACTGCTTGGTAGCGGCGGTCAGATTTCCATCTGCGACAGCCGTGGCCATAAGGGGCACGACGATGCCACCCATGGCATTAAACGCTTCCAGGACACGGTCCTGTGAAAATCCTGCGTCACTCGCTGCTTTCACCAGATAACCAAGAAGCTTTGCCGCAGCTTCACCTCGTTTTGCCGCCTCAAGCGTCTTGTCAGCAACCGAGGACACATCGACCGAGTCCTTTAATAATTTGGAATAGCCCGTAGTCGGGTCTGCAAGCTTGGCAACAATTGCACTTCTGTATGCAACCAGTTGTGATGCTGTTACACCCTTACTGGCCATATCGGCTACAAAACCGTTTGCACCACTGATACCTTGCCTGATCAGGTTGGCCATAAAAGCCAGTTCAGCAGAAGAAATCCCTTCTGACCTGACAACAGTAAAACCAAATACGGCCATTATCGGGTCATCAGAACTTGCCGCTGCAAATGCAGCAATCATGGCTGCGGCCTGCTTGTTCGTAACGTTGGATACACCCAATGGTATTGTTGCACCGGATGCAGGACAAGGCACGACTGTTTGTCGTTCTGTTGCACCTGAGCTGTTCTTCAATGTAATTACCATAAAATTACAGGAACTGCTATCAGGGATGCTGGATGAAAATGTAAATGCGAGTTTTCCTTTTGCATCCGCCGTTGCCGTAGTAGACAGGCCCAGTGATGTTGCACCCGTTGTTAACGTACCATCTGAATTAATCTTTTCAATCGATATTGTATAGATTTCACCAACAGTCAGTGAATATGCCTGCCGAAACGGCATCATTAAAAAGACCGTTGCCACAATCAAGGCCGATAAAACCCGGATCGGGCTTCGATAAATTAGTGTGTTCATGTTTTTTCTCCCGGGGTATTGGTTCGATGACTACTGTGCGCTGCCATTCATGCCTGTGCCTGTGCCGCCACTACCGCCACTACCGCCACAACCTGATAACCCCAGAAACACAGCAAGGATTAATGCAGCAAAAATCTTCATAGTCTTTTTCATGGTTGTTGTTCCTTTTTGTAAACAGTTGTACCGAAATACCTGTTGAAACCTGAAAAATTCAGGTATCACTGGACTATTTACGGCTAAGGAGGACTGGAACTTTAATTCAGGTATGAATGATAAGTTGCTTCTAACGAATGTTAGAAAAAACCTATTGGTGTCTCAGTGCCAGAGGTGTGGTTTATCGGGTTTTAATTAACAGATCGTGCTTCGGGCAGTCCGGGATAGCCTGAAATTTATCAGGAAATCCCGGACTGCCGTCATTACGAGACCAAAGGGTCACGCATTTGAAAATATAAACAGCGATGACGAAATGACATCGTCATGATGCTGATTTGCTGTATTTAAACTATCTGGCCTTGAGAACGATTTCAACCCGCCTGTTTTCTGCCCTGCCGGCATCCGTGCTGTTTGATGTGGCTGGTGCCACAGGCCCAACACCCACCGCTTCCAACCGGTCGCGTTTTATTCCATGCTCCGTCACCAATTCATCAATAACAGACTGGGCACGTCTTTTTGACAGGCTGAAATTATAGCTCCCAGGGCCTCTGTTATCCGTGTGCCCAACAATGTAAACCCTGGCATTACTTTCCTTCCTGAGGTATTTGGCTATGACATGAAGAGAATCCCTGGACTCCGGCTTCACCACCGCCTTGTCATAATCAAAATAAATTCCTTTTAATATCGCCTTGCCATTTTTATTAATGGCATCTGTCAGTGAGTTAACATCGATTGTCACCAACCCCAGATCCATTTTTTCAGGCTCAATAACGTCAAGAGACACTTCAACCGGATATTTGTTGAATATTTTTGTTTTAACCATCAAAACAATATATGCCAGTTTTTTATTATTCTTCAATACGCCTGACCAATAACGGTAATTAGAGAATTTTTCATTTGTATTCCAGGGATCAAAACGTAAATACTGGGCTTTACGTGGTGTTTTTGTTATTAAATCAAGAACAAAATCGGGACCACATGCGGAATTTGAACAGTTGAATATTTTTTTAAACCCTGCTTTTTTGAATGAGTGCAGATAATTTTTAAATACCCTTACTACCGAGTCTTTATTTGTATTGGTTTCGTAGATAATAGTTGTTATCTTGCCTTCGACAGTTTTGACAGGCGGCCGATTTTTCCCCGGTATTGCCGGACCTGTTGCAATATCATATTCATCATATTCTGTAAATGAGTATTGCTTTATATAGGTGTCTTTGTATCGTGAAATTAACGGGTGGTCTTTTGAGTTGGCAACATCACTACCTGCATAAATGAAAGAAGGTGACACAAGCATGATGCAAAATAAAACTAACATTCTTCCCTGACTGATCATTATATGATTACCCCTGAAATGATTTTTATTGATGTATTACTCCATAGAAACGGGGCCCATGTTATCACACAATAAATTCCGGATGCTACCCGTGACTGTCCCGTTAACTTTATGAAGCACATATAGATGTGAGGACATGGAACCTGTAAGCCGAATCAAGACCGCCTGCCGCACGGATGCGGCAGCCGAGCCGCCATGGATGGCATGTTTTGCGTGTCTTGATTCGGCTTACCGGTTTCATGTCCGGATTGCGGGTGAGCCCGAAACGCACTTGCCGCTTACATTTCAACTGTATTCGTTACATGTTAACGGGACAGTCATGGATGCCATCCTGAATTAAATGACCTGAATGATACTTTTACAGGCAGGACACTGATAACGTCGTTGCCCCCGACGTATCATGTTATGACGACGGGTGGTCATTGTGTAACGACGACAATTGCACCGATAGTCAAAACGATGTTCTGAACGAACCGGTATTCCCGTTAAATCATAATCACAAGTTACCCTGGGCTCGACGCCGAACAGTTGCATGACCGACTGCCATTCTCTGCCATGTGGCTTGATCCTGTGAATACCGTGAATCACATCAGCTACATAGTGTGCCACTTCATGTGGGACTGTTACGGCAATATTATCGGCATAATATTTCGCAAATATATACGGGTTATAGCGGATCACCCTTTGTGTACGAACCACTTTATACATACCGGCCATCCGGCCCGAGAGATTAAACTGTACGGGGATAAGAGCAAAACTACGTTGAAAATGGTCACTCGCCATCTGAATATGATGCCGTGTTAATGTGATGACTTCCTGTTGTTGCAAAGATGAAATAGGCTCAATTTGTTGCATGGCCCGAGTATATCATTGACTGGGCATATCCATAGAACGCATGTATCAATTCATCATTTTTTATCATTACTGTCCCGTTAACTTTATGAAGCACATATTAAGGAACCTCTGATCAAGACCGTCTGCCGCATGGATGCAGCAGTCGAGCCGCCATGGATGGTATGTTTTGCGTGTCTTGATTTGGCTTACCGGTTTTGTGTCCGGATTGATCAAATTAGTCCGAAACGCACTTGCCGCTTACATTTCAACTATATTCGTTACATGTTAACGGGACAAGTCGTGGAAGCACATGACAATGTGAGGACATGGAATCGGTAAGCCTGATCAAGACCGTCTGCCGCACGGACGCGGCAGCCGAGCCGCCATGGATGGCATGTTTTGCGTGT
>DRJK01000027.1 GCA_011052215.1 Gammaproteobacteria bacterium | reverse complement strand
TGATCAAGACCGTCTGCCGCACGGATGCGGCAGCCGAGCCGCCATGGATGGCATGTTTTGCGTGTCTTGATCAGGCTTGCCGGTTTCATGTCCGCATTGCGGATTGGCCCGAAACACACTTGCCACTTACATTATTGATAATATCGATTATACGTCAAAGCGTGGCATGAGTATTCATGTGTTGGTTGTTATTATTCCTGCGGCAAAGGCCAGCTACATTTGTAAGGGAAAATATGCTAACTTGGCCAGACATCACATTAGAAACCAATCAAGACATGCATGAATGATTAAAGTTGAGAATCTGACATTCGAGTATCCTGGTATACGTGCATTGGATAATATCAGCCTGGGCATCAACAAGGGCGACATCATGGCACTGGTGGGCCCGAATGGTGCGGGCAAAACCACATTACTCCACTGCATGGCCGCACTCGACGCACCGTTGTCAGGGACTATTCTGCTTGAAGGCAGGAATGTGCTTGATGACCCCAGGGCCTGTCATCAAAAAATCGGCTACCTGCCTGATTTTTTCGGCCTTTATACTGAACTGACCATCAGACAGTGCCTGACCTACATGGCCATGGCACATAAAATTCAGCCCACAAATATAAATCAGTCTGTCATCAGGGCGGCACGACGATTAAAAATAGACGACCGGCTTGAGGACAAGGCCGGTACACTCTCACGTGGTCTGAAACAAAGACTGGCCATTGCGCAGTCTATTGTACATGAACCCGAAATATTACTTCTCGATGAACCGGCATCAGGACTGGATCCGGAGGCCAGAAAATCCTTATCCGAACTATTCCTGGAACTCAGGGATCAGGGCATGACACTGGTTGTTTCATCCCACATTCTTTCTGAACTTGAAGATTATTGTACCAATATGATCATTGTACGCGATGGAAAAATCGTTGAGCACAAACTCATAGAGCGTGAAAATGAAAACCTGATAACCATTATTCTGCAAGCCATAAATGAGCAAACAGAAATAATACAGATACTCAAAAAGACTGACCAGGTATCATGTGTTACGCCTGCAAGAGAGGGTGTCAGCTTCAGGTACCCTGGCGACAGGCAGTTGCAAGGCCGGTTACTCAGACAACTGATGGAACAGGGGATAAATATTTACAGTTTCACAACCGAAAAGAAAAATATGCAGGATGCCTACCTGGAACAGGTTGGTAAACTCGGATGATTGAACATGAAAATAAGCCCTGAATTCCTGAGAAATTCCTGGATCGAAATGACGCCACACCGCATGATTGGCATGCCTGCTATTCTTGGCGGCATCTTTTTTCTTACTTACCTTGTCTCTGAAAACAGTCTGGGACTGGCAGGCAATGCCTTTAGAACAGTAGGTATATCTCTCTTTACATTGCTCACAATCCTCTGGGGTACAAAACTTGCCAGTGAATGCGTTGCCACTGAAATAAAAGATAATACGTGGGATCTGCAACGTATGACCTCAATCAGTCCATGGGAAATGACATGGGGGAAACTTTTTGGCAGTACTGTATTTGTCTGGTACGGGGCAGTGTTTACACTGGCGGCCTATCTGTATGGTGTGGCTGGAAATAATCCTGCTTTCGTTATTAAAAATATTTTATTACTGGTTGGTGCCGGCATTCTGTCCCAGTCTGTCGCAATGCTGGCGAGTATGATTTCGATCCGGAAAAACAGAGGGTATACCCGCTCTACTGCATCTGCATCGATGCTGTTAGCCATTATTTTTTCCGCCAGCCTGCTGGGGCCAGGACTGTCAAATGAAACCAGTTATGAATGGTATGGCCAATACTACCACGCGATAGATTTCATCCTGCTATCGGTCTTTGTGTTTTGTATATGGTCCATTCTGGGGATATACCGTTTGCTGCGATCTGAATTTCAGTTTGCCAACAGTCCGCTTGTCTGGATACTCTTCATCTTTTTTGCAGCTTTTTATTCGGCCGGTTTTATCAATTCGGCCTATGCCTCGGATGAGGAAATTTTATCAGCACGATTGTTTGTTGCATTTGGAATTTCACTGATTTCCGCCTACCTGCTGATTTTTTCCGAGCAGAAAGACCCTATGTTCATACGTAAACTGACCTTTTTGGCAAAAAACAGTCAATGGAAATTATTAATACAGACCATACCCGGGTGGCTGGCAAGCATATTCCTGGCCACACTCTTCGGTCTGGTGTTGTTGGCGCGCGATTACCCCGGCATCAATCTCCTGTTCAAAGGACTGGAAATGCATCCCTATTTAATCAGTGCCATTCTGTTTGCCTACAGGGATATCGCGCTGGTATTGTATTTTAACCTGGACAAAAAGCGACAGAGGGCCGATATGACGGCTTTCATCTACCTTGCCATTCTGTATTTCCTGGTTCCGGGCATACTCGGCAAATCAGGTCTGTCGTCAATAGCCGCCTTTTTCGTTCCATTCTCCGGGTCACAAATATACACTTCAATAACCGGGGCAGGCATACAATTTCTTATTGTCCTGGTGCTGGCCTACCGGCGCTGGAAACAGAATTTCTCGATTGTGCAGGAAGTGACCTCCAACTTTTAAAGTAGATTGTTAAACTTCATTTATTCCATCTACTTGAAAACAAATGAATAATAATCTATATCTATATGATAATTATAACAAACATGTTAATTACCTATCATTCGGGCATGTTAGACAGCTTTTAAGTTTGGCTCATAATGCCCGATAATCAGGTTAACTAACGAGCACGAGGCTCCCAAGATAACCCATGCGCCTACTTTTTCTTATCCTGATACTCTGTTTTTATACGGGTTGCTCCGAGGACAAGACACTCAGCCAGCTGAAAAAAATACAAAACGAGGGTGAGCTGATTGTTATTACGCGACTAAGCCCAACAACCTATTACAAGGGTACACACGGGAAAACGGGGCTGGAATACGAACTGGCCAGTCGTTTTGCACGCCGCCTGGGTGTTAAGCTGAAATTAATCGTACCGAAAAATTTTGACGATATTATACCCATGATTATTCGTGGCGAGGCCCACCTGGCCGCAGCAGGCCTGACCATCACAGAGAACAGAAAAAAGGTGGTCAAATTCGGCCCCGTCTACCAGAAAATATCACAACAACTCGTCTACCGGCTCGGATCAAGGCGTCCGCAAAGTATTGAAGATCTGCTCGATGGACAACTGGAAGTGGTCGCAGGCAGTAGCCACGCTGAAAGACTCGTGGAACTTTCGCGGATACACCCCGACCTGCGCTGGAAGGAAAGTCGTGGGCTAACAAGCCAGGATTTAATGAGCCTGGTGTTTGAGCAGGTTATTGACTACACCGTTGCAGACTCCAATGAACTGAAACTGTTTAAACGCTACAACAAGGAGGTAAATGCCGCCTTTAGCCTCACCGAACCACAGTCTCTTGCATGGGCCATGCCTTACCATTCCGATCAGACTCTTTATCTGGAGACAATAAAATTCTTTAATGAACTGAAAAAAAATGGCGAACTGGAACAACTGATAGAGCGTTACTATGGGCATGCTGATCAGCTTAACTTTGTCGGGACACGATTGTACCTGAGACACGTCAAAACAAAATTACCGCGTTATCAGGGCCAGTTTATTCGCGCGGCAGAAAAGTACGATATGGACTGGCGCCTTCTTGCCGCGATTGGATATCAGGAATCACACTGGAAACCCGGAGCAATATCGCCAACAGGTGTACGTGGAATCATGATGCTGACCCAAATAACGGCAGAGCAACTGAAGGTCACTAACCGGCTGGACCCTGGACAAAGTATTGAAGGCGGTGCAAAGTACTTCCGCTATATCCTCAACCGTATACCCGAAAGAATAGATAAACCGGACCGAACCTGGATGGCACTGGCGGCCTACAATGTTGGCTTTTACCACCTCGAGGATGCGCGCATACTGACCAGTGAAGCCGGTGGCGACCCGGATAAATGGATAGATGTAAAAAAACACCTGCCCCTTCTAAGCAGAAAAAAGTGGTACAAAAAAACAAAGTACGGCTTTGCCAGAGGTTACGAAGCAGTGAAATATGTTGAGAATATTCGCATCTATCATGACTTGCTGGTATGGAGTAACAACAATGAAAAATCACTTCTGGACACCCCGAAGCCGGCACTGCCCGCTATTGACTCATCTGTATTCTAGGGAACCTCTGATCAATTCATGAACTCGCATCTTGCACTCAGGCTTATAAGAAGAATAAAAGGCCTTTCCCCCGAAAATCAACGGTTATATTGGGCAGCTGAGCGTGCCATTTTTCGCCCTGATCGCAGCAAGTCCTGCTGATTTCTACCGACCTTGCTTGAATATTTCCCTAATTTACGCCTATTTCCTGCCAATTCTTGCCCACAGGCCAACAGCTACCCTACCGCTTCCGGCAAGTGCAGCAATTTAATGCATTCACTACACATCTCGATGTCGATATTGAATACCCGCTTGAGGCATTGCGCCCAACTCATCAAGGCCCGGCGTGCTAGTTTTTATGATATCAGCAAGATAACCATGAATTATATTAGCCATATTTTTACCGCCCCATTCTTTCCAGTGAATACAAACCCGGTCGACATCTGATGTCACCTCAAGATAGTCATTTTTCCAAATGTCAGCAATTTTGTGCAGAATCGTATTAAGCTCTTCATTTATTTCGCCTTGTTCCACAACAAGCCTCCAGCCAGGAGGAAAATCTGAATCAGGATCGGTTTCTCGTTGTTGTAGCTCCCATTGGCATGTTGGCGCCTTGCTATAGTTAAGACAATATGAAGGCCAATTTCTTTTTTTAAACTTTGGTGGCTTGGTCAAATCTTCTGATTCCCAGTAGGGAACATCTCTTGTGGTTCTGGCAATTGTTACCCCGAGTTCTTTGGCGCGCCTTCGAGCTTCCTTTATATCTTTGGAGTTTTTTAGCCGCGTAAGGATAATAGCAATAAGGATAACGAATCCACCAAAGACAAACGGGAGTGCAAAATTCATATTTATTAAATACCTATCAAAGTAACATTATTGTGATATTACATGAAAAAGCAGGCCAGGGTCTATTTTACCAGATGGAGTATAGTAAGTATAAACACCCTTTTCCCTGAAAATCCACAAACCGTTGACCGGTTGAGAACTCTTTGTTAACCCGGGTTCTATCGATAGCCTGCTAGCAGAACACGCAGAATGCTGTACAACGGATGGCAATACGGGAGTCGTACGCAATGGCTATTTACCTGCACGAGAACTGCAAACCGGAATAGGCCCGGTGACGGTACAGATCCCCAGGGTGCGCGCCAGGACAGGCGTGCCCGTCACATTTCGATCGGCACTAGTCCCGCCGTATGTAAGAAAAACAAGGCCGCTGGAGGCGGCACTGCCGTGCTTCGGTTAAAGGTGTAAAGGCGTCGGCAAATCTTTACTCGCTGATCGAGACGATTAAAGCCAACAATCTGGAACCATATGCTTATCTGCATTATTTTTTTCTGAGTTACCGGAGCCGGCACTGCCCGCTATTGACTCATCTGTATTCTAGGGGTCTGTCGGATTCAGGATGATTCCCGGCAACTGCTCCATGCGTTGCCCTGCCTCCTGCGTCCATGCAGTCGTACTGCGGCGGCGGGAAATCGACCCATTTTCCCACTCGCCTCGCTACGAACACCTGAATCCGACAGGCTAGCTACCCAGTAATTTATTGAGGTGATCAAGGTCGTTCAAAACCTTCCATTCGCCGCCGCCCGCGTAAACACGTTTTTCCCAGGCATCGAGACGATTTAAATAATCCCTTGGATCAACGTTATCGCTCCTGAGCTTGGTTACATTCAGTGCAACAACCTTGATGCTGACCAACGGTATGGTGAAATCCCTGATATATCCTTTTGCAAGGTCTTCTTCCAGGTCGGAAAATATCAGTATATATTTCTCCTTTGCATTGGTTTCATTCAGATATTCAGATGCCTGTAATACAGCACCGGTAATATCGGTATGCGCACTGGGTTTTGCCGTTGATACAAACTCATCCAGCTTGCGCTTGAACATATGCTTCTGGGATGTTGTCGTGCTTGGCCTTGAATCAAAGGTGACTTTGGCGATAATATCCTTCTCACTAAAGCTGGCGCTGTCTATCTTTGCCATTGCCAGGGAATCCCCGCTATTGAGATTACCGAGCAAGTAGTTTGCTATTTTCCGGGCCTTGTCCAGTTCCATGGTGTACGTTCCCGAAGTATCAATCAGCATATACACGCCTTTTGTCTTTGGTACCTTTTCGCCACAGGCCGCCAGACCCAGCGCCAGTACGACTACAATTAAATTACGCAACTGTTTCATAACTTGCTACCTCCCACAGTTTCATCAACATCATAAACATCTTCAACAGAATCTGTTTTCCTGACATCCTTTATCTGGCGTGCCCATTGCTCCATCGCCAGAGGCAGGAAAATTATCATGTCATACGCATAGCCGATAATATTCCCGGCCTGTTCAGTGGCCTGGCCTGCCATACTCACGATATATGCCAGTGTCCGGATAACCCCTGCAACCACCAGTCCAATCACTGTCCTGCTTGAATGCACAAATGATTCAAGCGGGATAGCGACGAATGCGAGTGCAAACGGTAGAATGAACCCCATTACCATTTGCCCTATAGATGGAATCCATCGAAACTCTGCGTTAGTAACCACAACACCCGCCAGTGACTGGGTGAGTACCTCCCGATCCATTGCCAACAGGTCACGCATATAAGCCAACGACGCCTCGACCGTTGCCAGTATGGTTAGTATTGACAGGGCGACTATCATCATTCGTCTACGCATTTTGTCATCCATGCTGCCAATGAGGGGAAACAGATGGGTTATGCGTAAGGATTCCAGCAGAAACAGGCCCATGGCCACTTCAACCATGATAATGACCATGGCCGCTATATCGGCCGTTCTCCAGCCACCTATCTCGCTGGTACCGCCCACCATCTCTGACATCGGCAGTGCTATTAACTGAAAATTAATCACGCCACCCAGTATCGCTATCACCAACACCAGGCCTGCAACAAAAAACTGGGTCAATGAAGACGATGTCAGCAATCGGGCGACCTTGTCGTCCTCTGCCCTGATTTTTTCATACTGCTGCATCTGGGTATCAATAAAATCAGCCCGCTCACCCAGATCGGTAACAGATTTATTCATATGCGATACTGTCTGTGACAAGCCTCTCCATGATGGCAACATTTTTTTCATTACCTGCAATCGGACAAGGCTGCTTTTACGAAATGCCCTCAAGGTATCTTTATGGGCCTGTTCAAGTGAGTCCTTGATGCTTTCAAGAATCCTGTCTACAGCACTGTCACCATTCCCCTGAATATTTGAAATTGCCTCGACGGCTTCCAGCCACTCAGGTGGTGATGGCGGGGTTTCATTGGATGCCTGATAATCTGCTTCAATCTGATTAATTGCATCCGTAATTTTTCGCTGAACTGTCGGATAAGCACTTAGATCCTGAGCAACAATAGAACTAACGCGGTAAAACTCACGTTCTATTGCACGCTCTGTGGCTTCCGATCCTTCATGAAGGATGACCTGCTTGTTACGTTTTGCAATTCTTTGTTCAAGCGATACCAGAGACTCTGATGTGAACTTCATCACAGAATTCAGTAGCCCGGTAGCTGCATTGATCAGTTTATGGGCAGAGCTGCGACCCAGATACATGGCCACCAGAATCAATATCAGCCATATCAGTGTTGAAACCGCCGGGGTATCCGACCAGATCATTAATAATTCAGATAGTTTCATTTTCTCACCTCATTTACATTTATGTATAAACAACGCGTTCAGGGATAACCTGGCCGGCTTACCCTATTTGTATCAGGGGGCTGTAAAAATCCTGTGAAAAATTTATTCGAATGAGGAAAAAAATTAAAATACCATGCAAGTAGTTGATTTGAATATGCTGGAAATCTCAATTCCATAAGCATAATGTGTGAAACTGCTGGCCTGGCCAGGCAGTGGATAAAATAGAATCTGGTAAACCATGCTGAAGTTGTTAGACCACTATATCTCGTCTTCATCTACATAGTTCTGATCAGATTCATCAAGCTCGGAAATATCATCGCCATGGTAGTCCGGATCCAGCCTTGACTCGACTGTGGGTATCTTGATAATGAACTCCACACCCATGGTGTCTAGTGGTTTAAAAGATATCTCGGCAGAGGATCGGGCCTCCTTCACATCAATAAACCAGGCCGGGCGGTCCACCTGTTCGGGATCCAGAAAGCGGCTTTCCCCACTTGGGTCAAAACGATCAAATATATGCGTCTGTTTGCTGGTTTGCGTCGAGACTTCAATATTATGTATACGCTCGTTTACCTTGAATTTAAACGACTTGGTAATGGTCTCTTCATCATTTTTGCATGAAGGTTTACCATTGATACTGATTACCGTTTCAATGATCTCGTTAATTATTGTCCCGCTTTCACAGGCAACGCGTATGACATATTTTCCTTCGTTGTTCCTGATATTGTTAAAATCAATACTACCTTCATAACCATTTACAATCTGTTTGACAAAATACAACCCCAGCCCCTTGCCCTGGGTCCCTCTGGTCTTTTTTGCTGAATATCCCAACTGGTATATTTTATCCCGACCCTCACCTGCTATTTCCGGCCCGGGATTGTATACTTTTATCACAGCATTTCTGTTTTCCAGACAGGTTCGTACCGATAACTTGGCATACTGGTTTTTATATTTCTTCTGGCCCATATAATATAAACCATTGTTAACCAGATTCTCCATTATCAACACAATATAATTTTCATTACCAAGAAACTCACCAACGTCATCAAGTCGTATCCTGTATTGTGAATCTTCATATAAAAAGCTCTCATCCTGAATCAGCCTGTCTGATCTCACGCCATTAACATCCTCGACAAACCCGTAAAGTGATTTAAGAATTGCTTCACGTACAGAAAAAGACGGGGTGAATGGTGAATCCTGCCCTTCTTCAAGAACCTGGCGAAAATACAGTTCCTCACACTCATATAATTTATTGGCGATATACAAACTGATATTGTCAGTGGTCGAAAGATCCAGCAGATCCCATAGATACACCATGCTGGTAAGCGCATCCTGATATGCCTTACGATCATCTTCAGGAAGCTCTTGCTCAAGCGAATGTTTAAGAATGGATACGACACGATCATAACTGATCACACCATTATGTCGTATTTCAGATGCGATATTCTTGAAGTGCAGAAATTTTTCATCATACTCAATGTATTCGAGAAGCTTGTCACTGATAAAGAGCTTCAGTTTGTCGGCATGACCGGAATACCGATGCACCTTGTTCTGAAGTGCGTACTTGCCCCTGAACAGTTCGTCAATCTGCTCATTCTGGGTTTGCAGTCTCTCATCAAGCTTACGACCCATTTTTTTGCAGCGTAAAAAATCAATTACAAAGGAAATTATAACAAAAACAGAAAATATGAGTTTTGCTGTGTAGCTTTCCAGAAAACCAAGAACAGATTTATCCACTACGGTTTCTGCCTGTGGAATTGATATCAGGATCAGTAATGCAATAAAACTGGAACTTGACAGCACGCCAAACCAGGGAAACTTGATAATGGTTTTATGCAATCTCTACCCCCTGTTATTACTTATTTTTTTCCAGCAATACGAACCTTTCTCACCACAACTGATGATACCCGAACCTTGCTGGCATAGCTTGATAAATTCACCGTGACCGCCATCGGCTGACTCAAATGATCGGCGCAGTGTTTTTATGTGTTGCCTGTATGTTGCGTACGAATATTTTTCAGGCTCAACTTCCAGATAATCTGCCAGTTGCCATGTGCTTACTGGTCTTGGTGATCGCTCAACCAGGCAACGCAATATTTTTCTTGGGGTGGGCGCCAGTGGACGTTTGGGGTTGTCCGGGTTCATCAGTTTTACGCCCTTCCAGTAAACTTCCCAGGTATCAAGATCCATTTTCAGATCACCATTCGACAGGATATTTCCTTTCTGCCCGGGCATCGAGCCTTCACTGATGGCCCTTTGCCTCAAGGCGGCACGCATGCGCCAGCAAAGAACTTCTTCAACATTTTTCTGGTGTTTGGCAATAAAATCCGTAACGCTGTATTCTGTCAAGGCGTCCTTCTCGATTTCAGTTCCGCTGTATTCAGAAAAGAAAATAATCGGCAACCCCGGCCATTTGTTCAGTAGCGCTTCAGAAACAGCAAACCCGGCCTGGTCGTTACCATTCATTTTAGCATCCAGCAAGGCGATGTCCGGCCCTTCATTCCTGTCCATTAATGCTATCTGCTGGCGCGCCGCTTCACTGTACTTGTAAATTTCAAGTTTATTCGGGTTGCCATCAAGGTCAGCATTTTTCAGAATGTCCTGAAACTTGTCTATCCAGTGCAACTGATCTTCGACCCAGATAATTCTCGCCATCTTCATCAACCCGGTTTTTGTTATGCTGCCTGGATAAAGAATAACCTAAAAAGCATATAGATCAACATTGCTATCCCGTTAACCGATAACGAATGCAGTTGGAATGTAAGCGACAAGTGCATTTTGGGCTAAATTTGGAATCCGGACATGAAACCGGCAAGCCTGATCAAGGCACACAAAACATGCCATCCATGGCGGTTCGGCTGCCGCATCCATGCGGCAGACGGCCTTGATCAGGCTTGCCGGTTTCATGTCCTCACATTGATATGTGCTACATAAAGTTAACGGGACATAGATGGGCCATTAGCAGTGATAGATCAATTATTTTACTGTGATCATCGTCCCTGATAATTCTATATTCTGGCCTTTTCTTATTTTCCGGCGCTTACGCAGCTCTACTTTACCATCCACTTTCACCTGCCCGGCAGTTATCAGCCTGTTCGCCCTGCCGCCACTTTCACATAAACCGGTTACCTTCAATACATTGTTCAACTCGATGAACTCGCTATCCCTGAGTATAAAATCCAGTTTCATCTCTTTACCTGCTCTGATTTAGCATGGCTGATATAATTTTATGGCAGACTTACCGGGCAGCATTCACATAGCGGTTTAACGCGGCAATGCTCTTTTGCGTGTTTCACAATCAGCCCATGAAATTCATTCATATCATCAACATTGCAGTCCAGTGCTTCCTCAACCATTATCCGTAAAATATCATACTTTTCCTCGCCTGTGGCCAGTCCGGTTCTTGTAAACAGTCGGCGTGTATATGTGTCAATAACAAAAACAGGGCGCTTGAAGGCATAGAGTAAAATATCATCTGCCGTTTCAGGTCCGATACCATGCACAGCCAGCAAATCATTTCGTAATGTCAGCGTGTCTGCTTTTGACAGGCCTTCCAGCCCGCCTCGCGCTACGAACCAGCAACAAAATTCCTTAAGCCGTCTGGCCTTGATATTGAAATACCCGGAGGGCCTTATCAGTTCAGCCAGCTCGGGTTGCGAGATTTCATCCAGAAGTAACGGCTCGAGAACACCTGCCCTTCGTAAATTGGCAATGGCCTTTTCGACATTTGACCAGGCCGTGTTTTGAGTCAGGATGGCACCGACCATGACCTCAAAAGGAGCTTCTGCGGGCCACCAGGATTGCTTGCCATATTGTTTGTACAGCGACTTGTACAACCCTTTTATACTGGCATTTTTGACACATAACATCAGCCCTTTGGTCTTGCCCCGCTCTTCCTTTTTCTGGGTGAATATCGTTTCTTGCGGATTGCTGATGACCGGCCAGCAGTCTTTTTCCCTGTTTCTGTTTTCATGCCGGTCATCGACAGCAGGTGGTTAATCTGCGCATGATCCAGTTCCATCCATTTACCCTGCCTTAGTGACCGGGGTAATGTGACCGGCCCGTAACGTACCCGTTTCAGCCGGCTTACCTTGATACCTTGCGACTCCCAAAGACGCCGCACTTCACGATAACGACCCTGATGCAGGATGACGTGATACCAGTGATTTGCACCTTCGCCACCCGCATCCCTGATGCTGTCAAACTTCAGAACCCCATCTTCACATTCCACACCTGACAACATATTTTCGAGTGCGCCGGCCGGCACATCGCCCAGGACACGTGAAGCATATTCGCGCTCAATCTTATATGAGGGGTGCATAAGCCGGTTTGCCAGTTCACCGTCTGTTGTGAATATCAACAAACCGCAGGTATTAAGGTCGAGACGACCGACTGAAATCCATCTGCCACTGGTTAATCGGGGTAAATGATCAAAGACTGAATCAGGATGTTCCGGGTCATTCCGACTGCATATCTCGCCTTCATTTTTATAGTAGGCAATAACCCTGCGTTCAACCTCTGACGAGCCTGACAGATCTATTTTTTTACCATCAATATAGACGCGATCATCAGGGGAGATGTGATCGCCGATCCGGGCGGTTTTTTTATTGACCTGGATTTTACCTTGCCGAATCCAGTCTTCAATCTGACGTCTTGAACCCGTGCCTACGCGCGACAGTACCTTCTGGATTCGTTCAGACACAATTAAATCAGACCTGGCCCGCGTTTTTTACCGGAATCGTGGCATCAGGCTGGGAATTCGTGTCCGCAGGCGCCCCTCTGGAGCGAAAAGTGCAGCTGTCGCTACGATTTGAGCGAAGAGCAAGCATACGGACACGAAGACCAGCCTGAACCGCGACAGGCAGCCTGAAGAAACACTCTGTATCCCGGGCATTGTGCATTTTTTCCATGGTGTTCATTTATTTCCCGTTGCCTTCCGCCGTCTGGTGAGAAATACGGGCTAAATTTCTATGGCCGGACTGTTCTCTGGCAGTTCCTGTGACGCGCCGGGCGGTATCTCAGGCATGGCATTTTCCGGATCAGGCCCGACTGCTGGCTCCACGCCCTGCTGTACCGGTACTCCCGGTATTTCCAGATCCAGCTCCGCATTGATACTGTCGATGTCGCGCAGTTCGGATAACGCGGGCAGATCATCCAGTGTTTTCAGGTTAAAGTAATCCAGAAACGCCTTTGTTGTACCATACATGGCTGGCTTCCCCGGCACATCGCGATAACCTAGAACCTTTATCCACTCTCTCTCCAGCAATGTTTTGATGATAGAGCTGCTAACACTGACACCCCGAATATTTTCTATTTCACCTCGGGTTATCGGTTGCCGGTATGCCATCAGTGACAACGTTTCCAGCAAGGCGCGTGTGTAGCGTGCGGGTCGCTCGGTCCACAGGCGCGAAACCCATTTAGAATAATCTTCCCTGACCTGGATTCGATAACCACTGGCAACCTGTTTTATCTCTACGGAACGATCCTGATAGTCTTCAGTCAGTTCATTTAATGCTGAACGAATATCATCTCTTGCCGGCTGCTCACTTTCCGGAAACAATGAAAGACACCGGTCAATCGACAATGGCCTGCCAGCTGCCAGCAATGCGGCTTCCAGAATATATTTTAATGGCTTTTCACTCATTCCCAATAACCCTGCTATTTAATTTGACTCGTTTTCAACAAGCACCGGTTTCTGTTCACTGGACGCCACCGCTTTTACGTGTATAGGGCTAAACGGCTCCGTCTGTACCAATTCAATCAACGACTCCTTGATAAGCTCAAGAATGGCCAGCAAGGTAACCACCACGCCCATTTTCCCTTCCTGTACATCAAACAGTGATGTGAATTTTGTAAATTTTCCTGCTTCAACCGAACTCAATACCGCAGACATCCTTTCGCGGACAGACAGGGGTTCCATTTTTATGTGATGATTTGAAAATAATTCTGCGCGATGAAGTACATCCTTGAATGCAAGAAGCAGTTCTTTCAGGTCTACTTCCGGCTCCATTTTTACAACAGTCTTTTCAACAAAACTCACCCTGACCGGATGCAGCTCACGCCCCATTCTGGCCAATCTGTCTATATCTTCTGCTACCTGCTTGAAGCGCTCGTATTCCTGCAAGCGCCTGACCAGCTCAGCCCTGGGGTCATTATCATCGACATCTGATTCTACGACCCGGGGCAGCAACATCCTGGATTTGATTTCTGCCAGCATGGCCGCCATAACGAGGTATTCGGCTGCCAGTTCCAGCCTCATTTCCTTCATCAACTCGATATATTCCATATATTGCCGGGTGATTTCAGCAATCGGAATATCCAGTATATCGAGGTTCTGGCGCTTGATCATGTAAAGCAACAGATCAAGCGGACCTTCGAAGGCCTCCAGGAAAATTTCCAGTGCGTCGGGGGGTATGTAGAGATCCTGCGGGAGTACCGTTATCGCCTCACCCTGAACAACGGCAAAGGGCATCTCTTTTTGCACCGGCACACCTCTAGCTGGATTGCCCTCTTCCGGGTCTGGTTTGATACCGGAGCCTGGAACCAGGGACAGCTTTGCCTTTTCTTCTTCGCTCATCAGTGTTTGCGTTTTATATTTAATGTTATTTATAAATATTCTAGGGGCCTGTCGGGTTTAGGTGATCGTAGTGAGAGAAAGCCATTTTGAGTCAGATTTTTCGATCATTTGAGGCGAATAGCCGGCCTATTTAACGAAAATGATCGGGAAATCTGGCCAAAATGGATTTTTCGCAGTAGATTCATCCTGAATCCGACAGACTCCTAGCCAGTTAATTTTTATATGATAATCCTATCGCTTCCCTGACCTCTTCCATGGTGTCACGGGCTACATCCCTGGCCGCCTCACAACCTTCAGCAATGATAGCACGTAGCGTATTGGGATCCTCAATAAATTGTTTTGCCCGATCCCTGATCGGTTCCAGCTCCTTCAATACGGCATCGATAACCGGCTGTTTGCAATCGACACAGCCAATACCGGCCGTGGTACAGCCCTCCTGGACCCACTTTCTGACCTCATCATCTGTGTATACTTCATGCAACTGCCAAACCGGACATTTAGCCGGGTTACCGGCATCGGTGCGCCTGACGCGCGCCGGATCCGTCGGCATTGTACGGAGTTTTTGCTCTATCACCGCAGGATCCTCCCTCAGGGGGATCGTGTTGTTATAGGATTTCGACATCTTTTGCCCGTCCAGACCCGGCATCCTGGATGCCATGGTCAGCATGGATTCAGGCTCTACCAGGATCATCCTTCCACTGCCCTCAAGGTAACCAAACAGCCGTTCCTTGTCTCCGATTGTCAGGTTCTGTTGTGCGTCCAGCAGGGCGCGGCCCGTATCCAGTGCATCGTGATCACCTTTTTCCCGATATCGGGTTTGCAGGGACTTGTAAAGCCTGCCATTTTTTTTACCCATTTTTTTTATCGCCGCTTCCGCCTTTTCTTCAAAACCCGCCTCACGACCGTATAAATGGTTAAACCGTCTGGCAACCTCACGTGTCAGCTCGACATGGGCAACCTGATCGTCTCCGACCGGTACCAGCCCGGCCTTGTACATCAGAATATCCGCGCTCTGCAATAATGGATAACCGAGAAAACCATAGGTAGACAGGTCTTTTTCCTTTAATTTTTCCTGCTGATCCTTATATGACGGTACACGCTCAAGCCATCCAAGCGGCGTTACCATTGACAATAATAAATGTAATTCTGCATGTTCCGGCACACGTGACTGGATGAATAATTTCGCAGAGCCGGGATTGACCCCGGCTGCCAGCCAGTCTATGACCATATCCCACACATGGCCGTCTATCGTCGAGGCCTCTTCATAATGGGTGGTCAATGCATGCCAGTCAGCAACAAAGAAAAAACACTCGTATTCATGCTGTAGCTTGATCCAGTTTTTCAATACCCCGTGATAGTGCCCCAGATGTAACCCTCCCGTGGGACGCATACCCGAGAGTACCCGCTGTTGCGTAACGACAGAATTCAATGATACCTCCTTGATTCGGTTTTAGAACCCGATTACATGCAAAATATAGCGGAGTTGATCTACTGACAAGCCAGCAAGATCAGAAAACCACGCCAGAAAATAGATAATTGCCGGCCACATTATGCTGCCCAGTACTCCCATTACCAGTAGCAGGATCAAGATTATAAACCCGTAAGGCTCTATCCTGCCGACAACCGTTGAATAGGGTTCAGGTAATACACCGATCAATACCCGGCCTCCATCCAGCGGCGGCAGGGGCAGCATATTGAGGATCATCAGAACCAGATTGATCAGTATACCAATCACCCCGGTAGCCAGGGCAAACAGGCTTGCCGAGAGGTATTGATCAGGGATAAACGTGGCAAGGCGAATCCAGATAACCCATAACAGGGCCATCAGCAGGTTGGATACGGGCCCTGCCAATGCCACCAGGGCCATATCCCTTTTTGGATGCCTCAGGTTCTGGTAATTGACAGGGACCGGTTTGGCATAGCCGAAAATAAAACCCGCCGTCACGATGGTCAGGATGGGTATTAAAACTGTACCGATCAGATCAATATGCTTGATCGGGTTAAGGGTCAAACGCCCCATCATCTTTGCGGTAGAATCACCAAGACGACTTGCCACCCAGCCATGTGCTGTTTCATGAACAGTAATGGCGAACAATATGGGCAATATACTGACGGCTATTTTTTGCAGGGTACTGAGTTCTTCCATCACCGGATTATACACTCGCAAGTTCGGGATTCTGTAAAAACATGTACCGGTTTTTTATGAGAATCATTAGAGGTTTATTGTTTATCTTATTGTTTTATATAATTTATCATTGCTGTCCCGCTAACTTAATGAAGCACATGACAATGTGAGGACATGGAATCGTTATGCCTGATCAAGACCGTCTGCCGCACGGATGCGGCTGCCGGGCCGCCATGGATGGCATGTTTTGCGTGTCTTGATCCGGCTTGCCGGTTTCATGTCCGGATTGCAGATTGGCCCGAAACGCACTTGCCGCTTACATTTCAGCTACATTCGTCATGGCTTAACGGGACAACAGTGATAATTTATATTTAATAATATCAGGATAATGGCAAGCAGTGATACACAAAACAGAATAGCGAATGGCTTGTGGCGCTTTGGTGTCTTGATGATCAGCACATGCCTCAGCCATGCCCGAAAAAATGCCTTGTTACAAACAGGTTTTTTCTGTGAGCTGAATACAACATCACGAATGATAAAACCCGCATATATCATACCGGCAATTGCTGGAAACAGGAATATCAACATAAAGGTATTCACAATTCAGGTGGCACTAGCTAAACATGAAAACATCACCGCATCCTGCCCTTGTAACATGTGGGGTATCATCAAGGAAATCAATAACGGACGTTGCCTCCAGCCCGCAATGCCCCCCGTCAATTACAAGGTCTACATCATGCTGCATACGCTCTCGTATCTCAAATGGATCGTTCATCGGAAGTCCCTCGCCCGGTAAAATCAACGTTGAACTCATTATCGGCTCACCCAGCTCATTCAACAGGGCATCTACTATCGGATTATTCGGGACACGAATACCAATCGTTTTTTTCTTCGGATGCTGTAATCTTTTCGGGACACCATGCGTTGCCTTGAAAATAAACGTATAAGGACCCGGGGCAAGCTTGCGGATTATCCTGTATGCGCTGTTATCAACCTTTGCATATTTGGAAATCTCGGATAAATCCCTGCACACCAGGGTGAAATTATGGTTTTTGGTCAATTGTCGAATTTTCCTTATCCTGTCCATCGCGGCCTTATCCCCTATCAGGCACCCGATGGCATAACTGGAGTCTGTTGGATAGACAATCACTCCCCCTTGCCCCAGTATTTCAACACTGCTGCGTATCAGGCGTAACTGCGGGTTATCGGGATGGACCTGGAAAAATTGGCTCATTGCGATTATGACCAGAGTGCCCAGACCGGCTTGCAACCTTCAGGAAGATCCTGAAGACGCCCGATCTCTATCCAGGGATTTTCAGGGCCATGGTAATCCGAACCCTGGGATGCATATAACCCGTAGCGCTTGGCATACTGGGCCATATTATGCCGGTCACTCGGGCTATGGCTGCCGGAGACAACCTCAATACCCACACCGCCATTTTCCCTGAATTGCTCTATAAACCGACGGAATTTGGTTGCCGACATCTTGTAGCGGCCCGGGTGAGCAATAACAGCATAACCACCGGCATCCGTGATCCACCCTACCGCGTCTTCAAGAGTGGCCCATTGTCCTGTTACATGCCCGGGTTTGTTTTTAACAAGGTATTTCCTGAACACATCGGAAACCGTTGATGCCTTCCCGCATTCAACAATATACCGGGCAAAATGCGCCCTGCCGATCAACTGCCCGCTGGCATATTTTTTTGCACCCTCATAGGCATTTTGAAACCCCGCTTTATCCAGTTTTCTGCCAATTTCCTCCGCCCTCCATTGACGGGATACCCTCAGCCTGGCCAGGCCTTCCTGTAAGGTTGCGCCACCGGGATCAATGTCCAACCCGAGAATATGGACAGTCATACGCTCCCATTTTACTGATATCTCAACCCCACCAATCAGCGATATTCCTGTTGCCCTGGCGGCATCCATGGCCTCGTTAATCCCGCCGGTTGAATCGTGGTCAGTTAACGCAAGCACATCCACGCCATTTTTACCGGCATGCTGAACCAGCTCGGTCGGGGTCATGGTGCCATCTGAAACAGTGGAATGAGTATGTAAATCGTATTGCATATATAATGTTAAACTGGCTGTAATATAAGACCCGTAACCGAATGATTGCATCCGGCCAGGGTTTTATCGTTTGTAACACCTGATTTAATGATAGAATGGCTCTAGCAATAAACAAGCCCGAAATGAAGTGGCGCTGATTATACCCTTAATACACCAAAAATAATATTTACAAGACCCTTAATTATGAAATTTTTATTTGATTTTTTCCCACTCATTTCCTTCTATGCCGTATACCAGATTTACAAGGCCTATTTTGATAGTGAAGATGCAATTTTTGCAGCAACGGGGGCAATTATTGTCGCCACCATTATCCAGCTTGCCTACAACTGGATAAGACATAACAAAATAGAAAAAATGCATGTCATCACCGTTGTACTGGTAACAATATTTGGCGGCGCGACCATACTCTTGCATGATCCCATCTATATAAAGTGGAAAGTCAGTGTCGTTAACTGGCTATTTGGTCTTGCCTTCCTCTCGAGCCATTTTATTGGTGAAAAAACGATCGTAGAAAGGATGATGTCGAGCGCCATCACTGTACCAAAAAATATCTGGGGCCGCCTGAATTCCAGCTGGGCCTTATTTTTTATCGGCATGGGATTTCTGAATGTCTATGTATTCAGAAATTTCGATGAAGAAACCTGGGTCGGATTTAAAGTATACGGTTTACTTGGCCTTACCTTCCTGTTCGTTGTTATCCAGGGGGTTTTTCTGTCCCGTCATATAACAAACGAAGAAACACCAGACGAGGAGTAAACGATGCTCTATTCAATAATCGGGCAGGATGGTCAGAATAGCCTGGAGAAACGTCTGTCAGTGAGGGAATCACATATTGAACGCCTGAAACAACTACAGGATGAAGGCAGACTGCTCATCGCCGGGCCATTCCCGGTTATTGATGCAGAAGAACCTGGCGAAGCCGGGTTCAGCGGCAGCCTGATCGTGGCAGAATTCAACTCACTGGCGGATGCCACCGAATGGGCAAATAACGACCCATATGCAACTCATGGCGTATTTGAATCAGTTACAGTCAAGCCATTTAAAAAGGTTTTTCCCTGTTAAAAAAGTGAACAACTGTTTTCTGTCCAGGGAAAATTTTTATCATTGTGGGAGTGGAAGATTCTATGTACAAAGCCGCTCCCATGGCATGCATTGCTTTGTTGACATCTACGAACTGATTATATTTTTCAGGTCCTCAGGTTCATGCAGATAGAACCCTTGCGCATAGTCAACACCCATTTCACGTAAATTATCACATATAATCTCTTTTTCGGCATGCTCCGCAATTGTTTTTATTCCCATAACACTGCCTATATGTGCAATCGACTTGACCATAGCATAGTCGACAGTATCTTCCATCATCTCCCTGACAAAGCCTCCATCTATTTTAAGGTAGTCAACTTTCAGATTTTTAAGATAATTAAATGAACTTACACCCGTGCCGAAATCGTCAAGTGAGAATCTAACCCCCATTCCCCTGAATTCATCGATAAACTTCTGGGCACTGACAAGATTGGAGATGGCAGCGGTTTCCGTTATTTCAAAAATAATATATTGACTGATCCCCGTGTACTCCAGCAATTGTTCCCTTACATACTCAAGTTCCTTTTGACTGCTCAAGGTCTGACCTGAAATATTAATGGAAAACATTTTTACGGGCAGGGACGGGTCTCCGCTCATAAGGCCAAGGTACTTGTTAATTTTAATAAAGGAATTACGTATAACCCACCTGTCAATGTCTTTCATCGTCCTGTACCGCTCGGCAGCAATAATATAATCCTGTGGTACAATGATATCTCCATTGTCATCAATCATTCTCATCAAAATCTCGTAATGCTCTTCATCAGATGCTACCTGCAATGGAACAATTTTCTGGGCATACAAAATAAACCTGTTATCAGTAAATGCCTGGGTAATACGCTGTACCCAGTTCATCTGATCTTTCCGATGCTTGTAATCATCATCATCCATCTGATAAACCTGGATATGGTTACCGCCCATTTCTTTTGCCATGTAGCAAGCCGCATCGGCATAGCTCATGACATTACTGATTGACTGCATATCAGAATCAATGTCAACAATCCCGATACTCACACCAATCTCGAATATCTTGTCGGTCCACTGGAAGCGGTATTTCCGGATTGTCTTCAGAAGTTTGTTTGCAAGTTTATTTGCTTCTTTCAGTGAATATCCCTCCAGTAGCAAACCAAATTCATCACCGCCCAGCCGCGCCATGATCTCTCTGCTCATCAAATGGGGTTTGGTCAGCTCTGTAATTTGTCTCAGCACCACATCCCCCGCCACATGACCACAGGTATCATTGATTACCTTAAACTGATCAAGATCCATGTACATCAGGATGTAGTGATCATTATGCTTGAACGCCCTTTCCATCGCCCTGGACATCCTCTTCTCAAATTCTCTCCTGTTATAAAGGCCAGTCAGGTCATCATGTGTTGCCTGGTATTCAAGTAACTTTGACATCATGCGTGATGCACCTACATCCTGAAAAATAAGAACTGCACCCAACACCATATTCTGGTTTCCATACATAGGAGCGATAGAATAATCGACAGAACAATACTCACCATCTTTTTGGACAAGCGAAATATCTGCATCCGATTTCTTCATGACACCACGCTGTATACACTCGATGGCCGGACTGGTTATTTTCTTTTCGCTTGCCTCATCGACCAGAACAAATACATCTTCAATACCATGGCCTTTCGCATCAGCTGCCTTCCAGCCAGTCAGCCTCTCTGCGACCGGATTCATGTATTCAACAACACCATTAAGATTTGTTGTTATAACTGCGTCCGCAAGTGAATGCAATGTAACGTCGGCCCGCTCCTTCTCCCGCTGCCATGCATACAGTGATTCTTCACGTTCTGCCAGCCTCGCATAATGTGTGTTGAATATATAGAGAATAAGTATTACAAAAGCACCCCAAATCAGGAATGTCGTAACTATTTTTTTTGAGCCAAATATCTCATAGCTTACAGGATAAGAAATTGAGAGCAGAATTGACTGACCATTTATGTTAACAACCTTGTCATACCTGAACTCATCTTTTTCAGGTTTACCTTCTTTTATATTTTTATTATGGAATAAATGAATTATCCGGTTCAAACCACGCAGTTTCTCATTTTTTTTGTAGATAACAACATTGAAGCCTGGTGTAATTTTTACCCCTGCCAACAAATCCCTGGCCAATATCTCCACTGAAATCAGATAAAGAATCTGTGACTTTCTGTCATAAGTGTTCTCTGGCGGTATGCGGCCTGCATAAATAGGCATAAAAACCATATAACCATCACCTCTACCCGGTAAATAGGTTGAGACTGAGGATGCATTACCCGACTCAATGGCCGATCTGATTACATCTCGATACTTTACATCTGAATTCAGGTCGAAACCTATTTCCGCTATTCTGCTTGGTAACATCGGCTCAATAGCCGTAATTGGGAAATACACAGGCCGTGAAGTAGCCAGCTTCCAGCCTGAAGGATCACTCCGTTTTCCTTCCTTTATTTCAAATGTCGGAAATCCTTCTTCACGTATTTTCTCGGTAAACTGCTCCCTGAAGTTTTTTTCCACCTTACCAAGAAGCTTGATTGAATAAATAAGTGGATAATGTTTCAGAATATGTCGTGCATACTGTGAAAACTGGTCAGCATCAACCAGCTCTATGGCATTATGTAAAGCAGCAAAACCACTTAATACAGAATCAATGTTAATAATATTTCGTGATAATGTCTCATGAATTCTACCTGACTCTTTTCTGAAATTAAATTCAGCCGACTGGTAATCCTTCCACACCAGCAATCCCACCGCTATGCCCAGCATCAGAATGGTTACTGACAACGTCAACAGAAATACTTTCAATGGAATTTTTATCGCTTTCATAACCATTCCTAACGATACTGCTTGGCCCTTTTATATAAGGCATAAGGGAGTTTCAGTTTTATTCTTCTGATTAATGACAGGTTAATCCATATATCCCAGTACCTGTTGTAAACGATCGGAATTTGTGACGGGCTCATTCCATCCAGAATAGACAATGCCGCCCTGGCTGACCATTCTCCCTGTTCCTCGGGTATTTTGGTCAGGGCCAGAGAAACATAAGGAAGCATCCATTTATAGGTTGTTACCCCCACCTTTTTTGTATATTTATTTACAATTCTGATTGCTTCGGGTTTATACCAGTCGTTAATCCCCGCATTGTTGCCGAGAAAAACAAAATCGTAACGCTGGGCCTTTCTGAATTCGCTAATCCATCGCCTGAAGCTTCTGACGAAAACCGCATCGAGCTTGATGCCATTTTTGGAAAAAACTTTTTTATAATAACTGTAATCCTTGTGTTCGGTTATAACATCACTGGATAAATACAGACCTCTCCCGGGTTTTCGACTTAATAATTTTAGTTCCTTGATAAGTGGTTTGATCGGTGCTATCTCAATCATACCGGTTATATTTTTGTATGGATATCCATATTCTTTCATGCTCCAGTTCAGCCCGCAAAAGACAACAGGAATATCCTTGTTTTTTAAATAAGGCATAACAAGATAACGCGATGCATTATCATCAGAAACGATAACAACATCAGGTTTATATTCTGTAATAACCTGGTATGCCTGTTTGGCCTTCCATCTCGCCCATTCTTTTTTCGGGTTTCGTTTGGTATCAAGATAAATCTTTTTTAGCTCGCATCGCCCGGCCAACTCTTTTTCCAGGCCCTTTTCTATTCCATCATTCCACTCATAGCCTTGATGGTAGGATGAAACATAAAGGCACTTTGCCGCATGAGTCACATTCGGCAAAACGAATAAAATAGCCAGACACAGATATTTTATCGTGCCAACCATATCAATTTTCCAGCACTTTCATAAACTGTTTCTCGTCAAGAATGCTCACGCCGAGTTTTTCCGCCTTATCTTTTTTTGAACCCGGTTTGTCGCCAGCCACAAGATAGCTGGTCCTGGCTGACACGCTACCCGCTACCCTGGCCCCCAGCGACTGCAATGCCTCCCTGGCTTCATCTCTGGATAGAGCAGATAATGTCCCGGTAATTACAAAGGTTAATCCTTTTAACCTCGTATTACTCAATGCTATGGTCTGCTCTGCCCATCTGACCTCCTTGTTAATCAAACTGTCAATAACATCCATGTTATGTTTTTGTCTGAAAAATGTGACAATATTTTTTGCGACGACCGGCCCGATATCAGGTACCTCAAGTAAACTTTCTTCATCTGCCTTTATGATCGCATCGAGTGTTCCAAAGTGAGTGGCAAGTGATAATGCAGTCGCCTCACCGACCTCCCTTATTCCCAATGCATAAATAAATTTCTGCAGTGTTGTTTGCTTGCTTTTTTGCAATGCCTCAATAATATTAGCTGCAGATTTATCTCCCATTCTATCCAGATCTGATAACTTCGACTGTGTCAGTGAATATAGATCAGCCGGGTTATTTACCAGCCCCACATCAACCATCTGACCAATCAGCTTGTCCCCCAGTCCTTCAATGTTCATGGCTTTTCTCGCTGCAAAATGCTTGATGGCCTCCTTACGTTGTGCCTCACAGTACAACCCTCCACTACAGCGTAAAATGGATAAGCCTTCTTCTTTTTGCAGTTCTGACTTGCAGACCGGGCATCGTGATGGCGTCCTGATAACTTTTGTTTTATCAGGGCGACGCGATACAATAACACGAACAACCTTGGGTATAACATCACCGGCACGACGAATAATTACCGTGTCACCAATACGAACACCTAGCCTCCTGATTTCGTCCATATTATGCAAGGTTGCATTACTGACGATTACGCCGCCCACGGCAACCGGTTCCAGTCGAGCGACCGGTGTTATTGCCCCCGTCCTGCCGACCTGAAATTCAACAGCCAGTAAAACAGTCATAACTTCCTGTGCCGGAAATTTATAGGCAATCGCCCATCTCGGGGCACGTGAAATAAACCCCAGTTCCTCCTGCATGGCTATACTATTGACTTTATAGACAACCCCGTCTATTTCATATGGCAGACTTTCACGACGCTCGGCAATGTCCCTGTAATAGGCTGTACACTGATCCAGTCCGTTTAACACCGCGCGTTCAGGTGAAATGCGTATACCCAGTCCTTGCAGCCAGTCGATTATCTCACTATAAAACGCTGGCAATTTTGCCCCGTTTACCACACCAATTCCATAACAGATCATCTCCAATGGGCGCTCTGCTGTAATTTTCGGGTCCAGTTGCCGTAAGGAACCCGCTGCTGCATTACGTGGATTGGCGAATGTCTTGCCTCCATTACTGATCATTTTTTTATTCAGCTCTTCAAAACCCGCGCTGGATATGAACACTTCCCCCCTTACTTCAAGAATAGGCGGTATTCCTTTACCTGTCAGGCGTAATGGCACGGTATGAATAGTCCTGACATTCTGCGTAATGTCTTCCCCCGTGTTTCCATCACCACGAGTTGCGGCCTGAACCAGTTTTCCATCTTCATATCTGATGCTGACCGCCAGCCCATCCAGCTTGGGCTCTGCTGCAAACTCGATATCCTTTACACCGGTCAGTTCACTGACTCGTCTTGCAAAAGACCTGAATTCATCCTCATTCATGGCATTTGCCAATGAAAGCATCGGCACTCCATGTTCAATTTCAGAGAAAGATTCAAGCGGGCTTGAGCCTATCCTTTGTGTAGGTGAGTCTGTGGTTACCAGCTCCGGGTATTGTGCTTCCAGATCCTGCAGTTCCCTGAACAGTCGATCATATTCACTATCAGGAATTTCGGGATCATCAAAGGTATAATAACGGATATTGTGATAGTTTAATTCTTCACGCAGCCGTTTAATTCTGTCTGTAACTTTTTGCGAGGCTCTCATTTTTGGGCCTGGATCAAATACCATCCGCAGTGCGAGTGGTATGATGAAGGCCCCTGCAAGGGGCCGTTATGTATCTCATTATACTGTTCAAACCCATAATCCAGCCGCAGATGAAAGTAAATATTAAAAACCATTAAAACTCATTAGCCGCAAATACTTGCCATTATTATATTTCTTAAAACCTTGATTGGCCACGTATGAACACAAATAAACATTATCAATATTTGCGTCCATTTGCAGCTATCTCTTTACATGCCGTAACGGCAGAGCCTCTTTGTACCTCACCGCCTGTGGCGATGGTTTACCTGGTTATAATTATATCAAGAATAAAAAGTAATAAAACGGGCTAACATTTTACCACATCAAGACCATCCCGAATCCGACGGGTCGACGGGATCACCCCTTTCCCTGAATAGCTCTCATACGATCAAATTCAACAACCTCTTCACGCATATGAGTCAGTATCTGATTGGATACATTATTGTGCTGTCTGTCCTTCAGCGTTACGGGTAACAGGCTCTTCAACTGGCTAATAACTGACAGCAGTCCATCAAAGGCCGCCACCGAACCAAGCGGGCCTGGCAGGTTCATAAATAGTGTCAAACCTGGCGTTGTCATGCTGTTGATTGATATGAGGTCAAACCAGCCCGGTTCTACAAGGCTGGCTACACTGAAAACAGGCCGGGTTGTTTTCTGTTGATCAACTCCGTAGTAATGAAATATTTTCATATCTCCATACCTGAGGCCGACCTTCTCCAGCGCATCGATAATGTCTGCCCCGTTCAACATGTTGCCTTCTTTTTCAACCAGATAGAAACCGATCAGCTTTTCTTTATCGGAACCGGTTATATTGTCTGACTGCTTGTCAGATAACCTGTCATCCACCTGATTACCGGCATCCAGCTGTATGTTTCTGGCAAGTGTATCGAGTGTACGTGGATCGTCATCAACATTGGCAACCCCGAATTCCTCGTCTATAACAACGTCGGATGAAAACCGGTCTACCGGGCGTTCTCTTTTTGCGGAAAATTTACTACGACTGAACAGGTATATCAGTAAAAATACTATTACTCCGGTCAGCAGCAACCCCCATCTCAAGGTATCCATGAGTTTACTCTTCCATTATCTGCCAACCTGCCCATGCTTCTCTTTTACATGGCGGCCAGCTTGACTGCCTCTTCAACATCCACCGACACCATTCGTGACACACCGGGTTCATGCATAGTGACACCGGAGAGCTGGTTGGACATGGCCATGGTCACTTTATTATGCGTAATAAAAATAAACTGGATTGTTTCAGACATTTCTTTCACCAGCTCACAAAACCGGCCCACATTGGCATCGTCCAGTGGTGCATCCACCTCATCCAGCATACAGAAAGGGGCCGGGTTCAGTTCGAATATTGCAAAAACAAGTGCAACTGCGGTTAATGCTTTCTCACCACCGGATAACATATGAATAGAACTGTTGCGCTTGCCGGGGGGACGTGCCATGACAGTGACACCGGTATCGAGCAAGTCATCACCGGTCAATTCAAGATAGGCATGACCACCCCCGAAGACGCGAGGGAAAAGCTTTTGCAGCCCACTGTTAACCTTGTCATATGTTTCCTTGAATCGTGTTCTGGTTTCCTTGTCGATTCTACGAATTGCATTTTCAAGCGTATCCAGGGCCGAGGTGACGTCAACATATTGTGTATCCAGATATTCCTTGCGTTCTGACTGTTCGGCAAATTCATCTATTGCTGCAAGGTTGATTGGACCCAGACGCTGGATCCTGCGTTCCAGTTTGTCCACTTGCTCCTGCCAGCTTTCGACAGATGCATTTTCATCAAGAGCATCAAGCAAGGACTTCAGTTCAAATCCGGTTTCATCCAGTTGTTCCTTGAGCGTTTTTGCCCTGATATTGAATTCCTGCCAGACCATTTTCGCCTGCTCAAGAGTACCACGCACATCCTGTACCCTGTCTTCCGCTTCATGTCGATCGCCTTCAAGCTTGCGGATTAATGAATCAATATCTTCCAGGCGTTTACGTGCAGCCGAGAGTTCTTCTTCAACCTGAACCCGCTGACCCAATAATTTTTCGAGGCGCGCTTCCTGCTCACGTATTGGTTCAAGACTGTTTTCAAGTGTTGACAACAATTCTTCCCGTTTGTGCCCAAGTGTCTCTATCTGTGTCTGCATGCGCGACAGGTTTTGTTCGGTTGATGATAGCTGGTTACTCCTGGCCTGGTGTTGAAGCTCGAGTCCATGTACCTTGTCCTGATTTTCTTTTGCTTTTTGTCGCAGGATTTCCAGTTCCTGCTTCAGGGTATCCCGTTTGCTGGCAAGCGATTCTCTTTCAACTGAAAACAGATTAATACTCTCCAGTGCCGTGTTTAGCTGGCGGCGTGCGGCCTTCAGAATTTCACCGTCTGCACTTATCTGTTTCTGGATTTCCTGCTGTTCACTCAGGAGTGTCTGCCGTCTTGTTTTAACATGTTCCAGCCTGGACAACATTGTATTCAATCTGGACTGGGTATCAGATTGCTCACGGAGTGCCTGATTCAATTCCTGCTGCTGAACTTCTCTGTCTTCTTCAAATTCGCGTTGTCTTTTTACGTCATTATCCAGACGAGCTTGCAGTTCAGCGAGGCTGGATTCAAGCCCGCCGGTCTCGACAACCAGATTTTTGATTTCCTGTTCTCTGGCAATGACCCCTGACCGTTCACCATCCCCTCTGATTAATCTGGCCCAGGACTTGCCAAGCCATACCCCTTTTGGGGTAATCACTGACTCGTGTTCCTTCAACCTGTCCCTGACCGTGAGTGCCTGTGTTATGTCTGCAACGGCATAAACACCCGACAGGAGTGACTCCAGTGGCCAGGGAGACTTGACGTAGTCTGACAGCGGATTGGCAAAACTGTTTCCAGCTCCTGCGCCCCGGGCTGTCTGTTTATCAAAGAAAGCAACCGATCCTTCATCAAGATTATCCAGCAAATCTGCTACAGAATTGAAATCATCAATACAAACGGCCTCAAGGTTCAGACCCATTACGGTTTCAACTGCTGTCTCCCATCCATTCTCGACTTCCAGTTTCTGAACGAGTCTTGGGGCATCCTTCAGGTTATGATCTTCCAGCCATTGTGTGACTTTGTCATCAGACTGTCCCAGCGCTGACTGCTGCAAGGCTTCAAGTGAACTCAATCTTCCCTGAAGGTTTTGTAATCTGCCTCTGACATCATCTGTATCCTGTGCCAGGCCCTCATTGTGTGTGCGCAACTGAAAGATCTGCTCTTTTGTATTATCCAGGCGAGCCTGTTGTTGCTCGAGGTTTCCGGATCTTTCCGTATTTTCCTTTTCAAGTTCCGAGATATCATCATTGAATTGCTCGACATCCACTTCCTTTAATTGTGCCAGTATGCGTTCCTGTCGTTGCTGACCCTGAACAATCTGACTCTCCAGATGTTCGATTCTGGTTCGCTGAACCTGTGCCTCTTCCGAAGGTACGGATGATTTCTGATTAAATTCATCCCATTCCTTTTGCCATCGAAGCATTAACTCATCTGCATTGGACAAGGCTTCACTGGACTGGCCGCTTTCACTTCTTGTCTCATCCAGTTGTGGGCCCAGTTGCCTGAGCTCTTCATTCAGATCAGCGATCTGTTTTTCATCTACTTCGATATGTTGCCTGATATCCTTCCAGCTACTGTCGATCTGTTCCAGATTACTCTGTTGGTTACGACGCATTTCACGCGCATACTGGATGGCCTGCTCATCGCGGGCAATATCACTGCCCAGACCATAGTACCGGGTTTGAATCTGGTTAAACACGTCGGTCGCATCAGTATATGTATCGCGCTCTTTAACCATGGCGGTTTCTATAGACTGCTGCCCGGCCCTGGCAGCTTCAAGGGCTGTTTCCCGCTCGCTGATCTCTTTCTGTTGCTTGATTGCCTCTTCATCCAGTGATTTCAATCGCAATGCAATGAGTTCTGCCTTGCTTAAACGTTCTTCCTTTTTCAGATGCTTGTATTTTTCAGCCGTTCTTGCCTGACGGTTCAGGTGTTGTAACTGTTTGTCGAGCTCCTCACGCAAATCATTCAGTCGATCAAGGTTCTCGCGTGTATGCCTGATCCGGGTCTCTGTCTCACGCCTGCGTTCCTTGTACTTCGAAATACCAGCTGCTTCTTCAAAGAATACTCTCAACTCTTCAGGCTTTGCCTCGATCAGACGCGAGATCATACCCTGTTCGATGATCGAGTAACTTCTGGGCCCCAGCCCGGTTCCCAGAAAAATACCCGTTACATCGCGGCGGCGGCAGCGCGCACCATTGAGGTAATACTGCGAAAGACCATCCCGCGTCACCTGCCTTTTGATTGATATCTCATTAAAGCCGGCATATTGACCACCCAGGCTACCTTCCGAATTATCAAAAAGCAGCTCTATCGTTGCCTGCCCTACCGGTTTTCTGCTGCTGGAACCATTGAATATGACATCTGCCATGGATTCACCACGTAAATGCTTGGCCGAGCTTTCACCCATAACCCAGCGCACTGCATCGATAATATTTGATTTTCCACAGCCGTTCGGGCCTACAACACCTGTCAGGTTACTGGTAATGTGTACCGTGGTCGGGTCGACAAATGATTTGAATCCGGCTAACTTTATTTTATTTAAACGCATGAATTTATTATGTTTTCAGGTTAATGTTACAGTTCATGGAGAAGATTGCATTAAGTCGCATAGTGTCGGATGAAACGGGTTTAGTGTAAAGTATTTTCACCACAAGACTAAGACTTATTTACACAGGAATGCTACATCAATGAGTACACAACCCGCTAAAGAACTGGAAACCTTTGAAAATCCTAAACTTGAACCCGATTACACGATCAGGATCGACATCCCGGAATTTACCTGCCTTTGCCCCAAAACAGGACAGCCTGACTTTGCTACTATTAATGTGGAATATATCCCTGACAGTCGCTGCATAGAACTTAAGTCCTTGAAAATGTATATCTGGTCATTTAGAAACGACGGCACTTTCCATGAAGCGGTCACCAATCAGATTTTAAAAGATCTCGTCGATGCCTGCTCACCCCGGTTTATGCGCATTACCGCCGATTTTAACGTCCGTGGTGGCATCTATACCAGTATCGTCACAGAACACCGCTCAGAAGGCTGGGTACCGGCCGAGCCGGTGAGCCTGCCATAGCCCACGGTCCTGGCAGGAAATGCGAGCTGACTAACACCCGTGGCATTATTTACAGGTATCGATCTGGGAACATCGGGCTGCAGGGTCACCGTGATTAATGATGACAACCAGGTTGTTTCAGCGGCGTCCGGGCAAATCGATACACCGCTGCCAGACCAGCCGGGACGACACGAACAGGAAGCGGCGACCTGGTGGGACACCATGATTGAGGTTCTTCAGAATGCGCTGTCCGGCATCCCTGCCGGGGATGTCGTGTCTATCTGTGTTGACGGCACCTCTTCGACCCTGTTGCTTGCAGACCGTACTGGTAACCCGCTTGGGTCTGCGCTGATGTATAACGATACGCGCTGCAAGGCAGAATCAGACAATCTTGATCACCTCATCCCGCAAGACTCGGCCGCCTATGGTGCAGGCTCAAGCCTTGCCAGGCTGATGTATCTGGGTAAAAAATACCCTGATGCGACATACGCCCTGCACCAGGCCGACTGGCTGACTGGAAAACTGTCCGGGCAGTACGGGCACAGTGATGAAAACAATTGTTTAAAACTCGGCTATGTCCCGGGCGCGGGGTGCTGGCCGGACTGGATAAAGCAGTCCGGCATCAATACCGGTATGCTCCCACAGGTGCATGAACCGGGTACACCCATCGCGCTGATAAAACCGGAAGTGGCAGACCTGCTAGGTCTTTCACACCATACCCGGGTCGTAGCCGGTACAACCGACAGCACGGCGGCCTTTCTGGCAACAGGCGCCCATGAGACCGGCGATGCCGTCACTTCGCTGGGATCAACCCTGGTACTGAAAGTTATCTCGGACAAACCCGTGTTCTCAAGGAAGCACGGGGTCTACAGTCATCGAATTTCAGGAAAATGGCTATGCGGAGGTGCCTCCAACAGTGGTGGTGCAGCATTACTCCGGTTTTTCACGGTCAACGAAATGAATGGCATGATGCACACACTGAAGCCGGAGCAGGAAACCGGCCTTGACTATTACCCATTGCCGGGGGTTGGTGAGCGTTTCCCTGTGTCTGACCCCGGATTTCAACCCCGGCTTCCGAACGGTATCCCGGATAATGCGGCAGAACGCAGCCGGATTTTTCAAGGCCTGCTTGAAGGCATCAGTCGCATTGAAGGCCGGGGTTACCAGTTGCTGGCTGAACTCGGTGCCCCCTGCCCAAAACGGGTACTGACCGTGGGTGGCGGGTCTGCCAACCCGGCATGGAACAAGATCAGGCAAAATCTGCTTCAGGTGCCCGTTATTGTACCTGCGCATCATCAGGCATCTTACGGTACGGCCCTGCTTGCAAAACAGGGTGCAAATTGAGGTAACAATCCCTGCTGATTATCCAGTGTAGAAGGTGGGTAATCAGGAAGTTTAGCGTGTTTTTGACCTGAATCAATCACGTAGCCACCCTGTGTACTATATTTATAGTGTAACTATGTAATTAACGATTTATGTGAGGGGTGACAACCATGCGTACTTCAACTACAGACCCGATCTCATTACATGATGTCAAGGATATCAGTCATGCCCCGCACCTTATCGAAGGTGAAGGGGATGGTGCCATTGATATTTATTTTGAATCTGAAGAGAATAAACAGGCTTATCTGGATATCGCTGTAGAACATCCGGGTAATGACTTTTCTGTCAACCTCAATAACCCGCAGTCCATGGCCGGGGACGAGAGCTGACAGTATAGATCGATGATGGCTTTCCGGGTAGACTCTGCGCTACCCGACAGCCTTTTTTTGAATATTGTCAGGATTGGATAAAGGTCCTTAATCTGTCCACTGCCTCCTCCAGTTGCGATTGCCCGGTTGTATACGCAAACCTTACATACCTCTCCGGCCGGTTATCACCAAAGTCCAGCCCCGGCGTAATGGCAACCCCGGTTTGCTCAAGTACATCCTGACAGAATTGAAAACTGTTATCGGTAAGCCCGCTACAATCGGCATAGATGTAAAAGGCCCCCCGAGGTATTTGTGGAATACCAAAACCAAGCCCCTGCAAGGCGGGAACGAGGTAGTCTCTTCTGTGCTGAAATATCCCCCTTCTTTCCTCCAGAATCTCCAAGGTCCCGGGCTTGAATGCTGCAAGCGCGGCGACCTGTGCAGGTGTCGATGCCGCCAGGTACAGATTTTGTGCAAGCTTGTCCATATCGTCGACATATTGCCTAGGCATGATAACCCAGCCAACACGCCAGCCTGTCATTCCAAAGTATTTTGAAAAACTGTTTATGACAAAGATATCTCCAGACAACTCAAGTGCCGTAAACCCTTCGACGTCATATACCAGCCCCTGATAGATTTCATCAATAATAACAATGGCACCTTTTCCACGGGCAAACTCAATAATAGAGGCCATCCCGGCCTTGCTGATCAGCGTGCCGGTCGGGTTTGAAGGCGATGCCAGCAGCACTACCCGTATTGAGTCTGTCCATACCTGTTTCAAAAGTTCGACGGTTATCTGAAAACCGGTATCCGGGCATACATTCACCGCCACCGGGATTGCCCCGAGTAAATACAACAAATTACGGTTACAGGGATATCCCGGGTCTGCCAGCACAACTTCATCACCGGGATTGACCAGCACACTTAATGCGAGCTGCAAGGCACCCGATGCACCCGGTGTAATCAGGATACGGTCAGCGTCTACGTGTGTATCAAACCGGTCGAGGTAATACTGACTGATGGTATTCCTCAGGGACATGTCGCCCACGGCAGGCGTGTAATGTGTTCGTCCTTCCCTGAGCGCCTGAATGCCTGCATCGATAACAGGCCGGGGTGTTTCAAAATCCGGTTCGCCCACTTCCATATGTATCACCGAGCGGCCATCGGCCTCCATTTTTTTCGCCCTTGCCAACAACTCCATAACCCGAAAAGGCTGAATGGCCTGCATGTGTCTTGCACGAATCAATGGCCCGGTCAATTTATTCAGGCCTGCTAAACAATTGTTTCAAGGTATCAACATCCAGGTAAGTGCTTTGTTCCGCATCACCCTGGATAACCTTGAATGGCCTGTCTGGCTCACCCATATTATCCAGTACGATAAGTGCATCCTTGAAGTCATGGTCTTTTGTGTATCCATTTATGGTGATAATGGTAGCGAGACCTGCCCCCACCGATGAAAGGATACCATTACGGGAATCCTCGAACGCAAGACACTCCCCGGCTTCAAGCCCCAGTTGTTCCAAAGCATAATGATAAATATCCGGGGCAGGTTTCTTGGCCGGAACAACATCACCTGCGGCAATGATATCGAACCATTGTTCAGAATCCTCATGCAATGAATATCGCAACAAGGCAGAAACATTGGCCGGTGTGGTGGTGGTGGCAATCGCAAGCCTCAACCCCGACTGCCGGGCTTCATCAATCAATCTCTTGACCCCCGTTCTGAGCGGGATGCCACCTTCTGATAAAAGTTGCGTGTAATAATCTGTCTTGCTGTTGTGCAAGCCGGCAATAAATTCATCGAGCATTTCCGGTCGTTTGAATGCCTGGTTGAATTCGTCCAGATAATAACGAATGCGTTCCTTACCTCCAGCCACCTTTAACAACTTTCCATAAAGCGCGTCCGACCAGTTCCAGTCAAGACCTGCTTGCTCAAATGCACGATTAAATGCAACCCGATGACCGTCTCGTTCGGTATCAGCCAGGGTGCCATCGACATCAAAAATCAACGCCTTCAATTCAACCATAAAAATCCTGTGTCTGAAAAATCATTAAAACCGGATTAAATTTCAATGTCGCACCTTAATGGTGAATCAGTGAAATATCAAAGGGTGTATTGCGGACACCTTACCATGAAAATACTATAAAAATAACATATATCATTGATTAATATAATATTTTAATGTATTTTCATTTAATTCTATTTGAAAATTAATCACTAAATCCTTGCAGGCACTTGTTCTTTCTGGTAATAAACCATGTTTCTTGTATATATGGACTCAGGAAGGTCGTCAATGCCCACTGTTAAAAAGAAGTCAAGCACCAAAAAGAAGGCCCCGGTCAAAAAGGCAGCGGCCAAAAAAACTGCGGCCAGAAAGAAGGCCCCGGTAAAGAAAACCGCCAGCAAGAAGGCCTCGGCCAAAAAGGCCACCGCTAAAAAAACTGTGGCCAAAAAGAAGGCCCCGGTAAAGAAAACCACTGCCAAAAAAACTGCGATCAAAAAGAAGGCTCCGGCCAAAAAGGCCACCGCCAAAAAAACTGCGGCCAAAAAGAAGGCCCCGGTAAAGAAGGCCACTGCCAAAAAAACCGCGGCCGGCAAAAAGACTCCGGTCAAAAAAGTCACCAGCAAGGCCAAACCCAAAGGCACCCTGGCCAAGGCAGTCAAGAGTTCTTCCGACCATTCCACTCCCGTTGAAGGATTTGCCACCTATAAATTAAGGAAGGGCGAAGAATACATGAACGAGGAGCAGAACAAACATTTCAGACAGCTTTTACGGGCATGGAAAATGGACCTCATGCAGGAAGTAGATCGCACCGTTCATCACATGCAGGATGAAGCTGCCAATTTCCCTGACCCGAATGATCGTGCAACACAGGAATCGGAATTCAGTCTGGAATTGAGAACCCGTGACCGTGAACGTAAACTGATCAAGAAAATCGATGAGTCCATCGGGCTACTGGATACCGATGAGTTCGGTTACTGTGAATCATGCGGAGTCGAAATCGGTGTACGCCGTCTGGAGGCACGCCCTACCGCAACTCAATGTATTGACTGCAAGACACTGGATGAGATACGCGAAAAACAACGCGGTTAACACTCCCATTCTGTTACAAAAAGGCATTCAGGATCTTTCATGAATGCCTTTTTTATTGAACGGAAGTAATCAATGTCGGTTATTGGACGCTTTGCACCCTCCCCCACCGGCCCGTTACATGCAGGCTCGCTGGTCACTGCGGTCGCCAGTTACCTGAATGCAAAATCACAACAAGGCAAATGGCTACTACGGATAGAAGACCTGGATCCGCCACGTGAAGTGCCCGGCGCAACGGATGCAATAATCAGTGTACTGGATCAATTTGGTTTTGAATGGGATGATGAAATCCTGTATCAAGGCAAACGAACCGATATTTACATGCAGACGCTTGCACAACTGGACAAGGAAAATTATCTTTATTCATGCGCATGCAGCCGGGCCGATATTCATGCTTCAGGTATACAGACACCTTATGGAGTACGATACTCCGGCACCTGCCGTAATGGTCTTCCTGAAGGTAAAACAGGCCGGTCCATCAGACTGAAAACGCCGGACCATGACTACAGTATTGATGACCTGATTCAGGGATACTATGCACAGAACCTGCAAAATGACGTCGGTGATTTTATTCTTCGACGTGCCGATAACTATATCGCCTACCACCTGGCTACCGTGGTCGATGATGCAATACAGCATGTAACCGAAATTGTACGCGGAAGTGACCTGCTTGAATCAACACCCAGACAGATCTATTTGCAGGAATTACTGTCTTTCACGCCACCGCAATATACTCACATACCTGTTATCGTTAACGCATCGGGAGAAAAGCTGAGCAAACAAACCGGGGCAGCGCCGGTTAATACTGAAAAGGCATGCCAGTCCCTGCACAGATCACTTCAGTATCTTGGTCAGGATCCACCCCGTTCTCTGGCCCATGCCAGTATCGGAGAGATATGGGCATGGGCGATCGGGAACTGGAACCTGAATAATGTTGTCAAACAAACAAGTATTACAGAACAGAAGGTATAAATAAATTGGAAGAAACCACACCTCCGTTTATCAAGGCATTCAGGGGAAGCTTCATCGGTATCCTGAGATGGCCCCAACTGGATGAGTTCTGGTCGGTCATGACAGGCTCGCTCACTGATGGATGGTATATATATGCCATTGGTGAACCACCACCGGAAAGGTCATCCGACACAGAACAGACAAAAAAATTCATCACCGAAATTGATACCTATCTTCGCAAGGAACACAACGAGGATTACTGTGGTGTTGTCTATACAAATGATGTGCAACATCCTGATTTTATTAAGATATTTGACCCAAACAACCTGGGTGTTACCTGCGGTTTCAGTGATAACCCGCCCCTTCCCGGGTGGATTTTATCGCGCATAAAACCTGTCGATCTACCTGCCGCCCTGCCTCCACCTGGCAACAGACGCCGATGGTGGAAAAAACTTTTCGGGAAATAAATCCGGGGAGCTTCACAATCATTGGCACATCCCGTCCAGTAAAATATAAATCAGGGTTCCTTGAATATAGAGATTGATCACAGGCCCGTAATCAAGCAAAATGATATCATTTCACAGATTCACAATAATAAATTCCAGGAGTCATCCATGTCTGAAAAACTCTATGACATCCCTTCCAATATCGCTGACAACGCCTTCATTAATGAAAAGACGTATCAGCAAATGTATCAACATTCGATTGATGATCCTGAATCTTTCTGGTCTGAACAGGCGAATGAATTTCTGACCTGGTTCAAACCCTGGGATACGACTCTGGACTGGAGTTTTAACGCCGGTGACCTGCACATCAAATGGTTTGAGGGCGGCAAACTGAATGTCAGTTATAACTGTATAGATCGCCATCTGGAAAAAAATGCCGACAAGGTTGCCATCATATGGGAAGGTGATGACATCAATGATGACCGGAACATTACTTACAGGGAACTGCATCAGCATGTCAGCAAACTTGCCAACGTTTTAAAATCACGCGGTGTAAAAAAGGGAGATCGTGTTTGCATCTACATGCCGATGATCCCGGAGGCCGGTTATGCGATGCTGGCCTGTACCCGCATCGGAGCCGTACACTCGGTTGTGTTCGGCGGTTTCTCGCCTGAATCATTAAAGGACCGTATCCTCGACTCCGACTGCCGGGTTGTCATCACTGCCGATGAAGGGGTACGTGGCGGCAAAACTGTGCCACTGAAGTCCAATACAGACATGGCCATGAAGGGCTGCCCGAATGTTCACACTGTGCTGACTGTAAAAAGAACCGGAGGCGAGATTGACTGGCATGACGAACGTGATGTCTGGTATCACAATGCCATGACCGGGGCATCAGCCGATTGCCCGCCCGAGGAAATGGATGCAGAAGACCCGATGTTTATACTTTACACTTCAGGGTCAACCGGGAAGCCAAAAGGGATATTACACACAACCGGGGGTTATCTGCTCTATGCAGCCATCACAACCAGATATACCTTTGACCTGCATGACGATGATATTTTCTGGTGCACTGCCGATGTCGGCTGGGTAACCGGCCACAGCTACCTGATGTACGGCCCGCTGGCGAACGGATTAACAACGGTATTTTTTGAAGGTGTACCGAACTACCCCGATGCCTCACGTTTCTGGAAATCGGTAGACAAACATCAGGTCACGGTTTTCTATACTGCGCCCACTGCCATCCGGGCATTGATGCGTGAAGGCAATGGGCCGGTAAAAGCAACATCAAGAAAAAGCCTTCGTATTCTGGGCACCGTAGGCGAACCCATTAACCCGGAAGCCTGGCAGTGGTACCACAAGGTGGTAGGCGACTCACGCTGTCCCATTGTCGATACATGGTGGCAAACCGAAACCGGTGGACACCTGCTGACGCCATTTCCCGGCGCTACAAAACTGAAACCCGGTTCGGCAGCACGGCCCTTCTTTGGTGTTACTCCGGGTATTATTGATACCAACACCAATAAACTTATCGAAGGTGAGGGTGAGGCAAGCGGCGCACTGGTCATAACCACCCCCTGGCCCGGCCAGATGCGATCTATCTACGGTGATCACCAGCGCTTCTTCGATACCTACTTCAAAACCTATCCCGGTTATTACTTCAGTGGTGATGGCGCGAAACGTGACAAGGACGGCTATTACTGGATTACAGGGCGTATGGACGATGTTCTCAATGTCTCGGGGCATCGCATGGGAACCGCCGAAATCGAAAGTGCACTGGTACTGCATGAATCCATTGCCGAAGCCGCAGTAGTCGGCTACCCGCATGAAATCAAGGGACAGGGAATTTATGCCTATGTTACCCCGATCATCGGCGTCGATCCCAGTGAGGAACTCCGGCAGGAACTGATTAATCTGGTTCGTTCTGAAATCGGCTCGATTGCCAAACCCGATATCATCCAGTGGGCACCTGGGCTACCCAAGACACGTTCAGGCAAAATTATGCGGCGCATACTGCGAAAGATAGCAGAAAATGATGTCGATAACCTCGGCGACACATCCACCCTGGCAGACCCGGGAGTGGTTCAAGATCTGGTGGAAAACCGGGCCAATCAGTAATCCGTCATTCTGCTTAACCTCCCGGGGCACAGTTTCCGCTATTATCAGCAACAACTGTGTCCTGACCCCAATGGCACCTACCGAAGGGATAGCCAGAACAAGTATAAATTATATATGACCCCATTTACCATAGCAGAATTGCCCGTCCATGTTGACCCACTTATACCATCTTTTTAAATTTACGAAAACCTTTTATCGAACTAATATCCTTTTTTTCAGCTTCTTGTGCTCGATATAAATCACAACGTATTTGTAAATTTAACCAGTAATCAGCAGACACACCAAAAAACTTGGCTAAACGCAAGGCTGTGCTTGGTGTAAGCCCTCTTTTTTTATTTATAAGTTCATTTACACGCTGATAGGGAACATGAATTGCATCAGCTAAGTCACGCTGACTAATCTTCATTGGAATAAGAAATTCTTCTCTAAGCATTTCGCCAGGATGCATGGGTTCTCTGTGTGTCGGGATACGCATATTGATATCTCTTAGTGATAATCAGTAATTTCAACTTCTGATGGGCCTGATTCGCTCCACTTAAAACATATTCTGTACTGTTGATTGATCCTGATGCTGAATTCTCATTTTCTATTACCTGACAGACTCTCAATACGATTACCAGGTGGCACTTTTAGTTCCTCTATATTTAAAACTGAATCCAGTTGATCAAGTTTTCTCGTTGCTACATTCCAAAGTGACTGGGGACAAAGCTTTCTAGCACTTTTTGTGTTTTTGCCATTAAATATATCTTCACTTGCTTGATTTTTGAAAGAAGCAATCATATTTAACATGATAGCACGGCTTCCATGCTATAGAAGAGATAATTGCTATTTAGGTAGTCACGTTTTTAATAACCGGCGATTATTTCAGTGGGTGATTTTTGCCCGCTGAAATAATTGTCCGTGTTTATTTGCTTGTTATGTGTTCTGTTGCTACAGTGTGTATATATTGATAATATTATACACATTGAGGTATTGCAATGAGAACAAATATTGAAATAGATGATAGTTTAATGGCAGATGCTTTAAAAGTAACGGGGCTTGGTACAAAAAAGGAAGCGGTAGAATTGGGACTTAAGGCATTGATTAAGCTAAATAAACAAGGTTCTATCAGATCGCTTAGAGGAAAGTTAAAATGGAATGGTGACCTTGACGATATGAGATCTATAAAATGATATTAGTTGACTCTAGTGTATGGATTGACTATTTCAATGGTACAGAGAATGAAGAAACCAACAAACTTGATACCACGCTAGGGCTTGAAGAAGTAGTAATTGGCGACTTGATATTAACAGAAGTATTACAAGGTTTTAAGGTTGATAAAGAATTTAGGATTGCCAAAGAAGTTTTAACTTCATTGACTATTTTTGAATTACTTGGTGTCGAATTAGCTATTAAAAGCGCAAATAATTTTCGAAAATTGAGAAAAAAAGGCATCACAATTAGAAAAACGGCCGATGTAATAATTGCTACATATTGTATTGAAAATAAAATCCCTTTGTTATTTACAGATAAGGATTTTTTACCATTCGTTAAGCATTTAAGGTTGCACTCAGTGTGCTAATTTTACGCATAACGATCTAATAACCGGGCAATTATTTCAGCGGGCAAAAAGCTGCCCACTGAAATAATTGCCCGGTTGATTTACTTGTTAGCACTTTTTTGATGTTCCACATAATCATCAAGTAATTGTCGTATCATTTTTTGATACTGCATGTGATGCTTTTTTGCTGTTGCTTTAAAATAGGCAACACTTTCCGTGCTGAGTGATATTGTAACTTTTGTATTTTTTGTTTTAAGTGCAAGTTCCTCTGGTGATGGTAGAAAATCAGAAATTAATTTAATTTCACCAATAGGCTCTTCACTATATTGAATTTGCTTGTTCATAGATTTTTTTACCTTTTCGCCAATAACCTGCACCGAAAATTCGAATGTTGCCAGATCGACATGTAAAGCGAACAGTCAGAATTCCATTTCCTTCCTCATTTATGCCAAAGCAATAGTAGCGCTGCTCTTCCTGACTATGATTTAAATCTTCAGCAATAACACGATTAGGATCTAAAAAGGCGTATTGTGCCTCATAGAACGTAACGCTATGTTTTTGCTTGTTTTCTAGATTTTTGGCTTCACCCCACTCAAAACTCTGTTCATTCATGAGATAAGTATAGACTATGTATGGCTAAATAGCCATACCGTTGCTAACGCTTTCATCAGGGGCTTTCAAAGCTGGCGGGAATTTTGCGGTTTTTTTTGCAAAAGACGCGACAGGTTTGAAAGTCCTCTGGATGAGTTTGTTATGTGATTTTTTTCTTTGAATAATACTTAATACCTTCCAGTGGCTTAAAATCAATATCTTGAGTCCATATTAACGCATCAAATTTTTTTGCTGTTGCGTAGATTATGCTATCTGCCAATGGCAATTTGTATTCAATTCCATACTGGGCTGCATCAATAGCCAAAGATCCATCTAAAGCAATAACCTGACCTTGTTCCATATGGGCAATTGCTTCTAATGCCATGTCCTCACCACGCTGTCGAATAATACATTTAAAAACTTCGGTTATGGTAATGCTAGGAACAATTAATTTTTCAATATCTTCTATCGGACGTGAAAATATTTTCGCATTAGCATCACCAGCAAAATAAGATAGCCATGCTGAGGAATCTATGACATTCATATACGATCTTTTTCTCGCTTCACTTCGGTATCAATTCCCTTTAAGAATCCTTTCATTTTGTTCATTGGCTTGATGGGAATCAGTTCTATACGGTTGCGATAGGTAAGCATTTGTATTTTTTGTCCTGAAACTATCCCCATTGAATCTCTTACTTCTTTAGGGATAACTACTTGAAATTTAGGGGAAACTGTTACGGCTCTCATTATTCACGCCTCATCGATAAGGTAATGGTATTACTTTAGTGGCATCGATTCGGCTTGTCAACACATAACGCCTTGCTCACGGACGATTTAAAGTGGCACTTGTTTTGCATTTTTTATAGAGCATCATTTTCATCGGGAGCAATATTTTTTATTTTAGAAAGGGCGGTTTTAAATTTACTTTTAGTGCCTTTATTAGCTCGTTCAGACAGGTATTTTTCCGTTACAAGTGCAGACATTTTTTCTGCTAAAGCAGTTGCAACAAACTGATTGATTGAGATATTGTCTTGCTTGGCTAACTCCCTAACACTTTCATGAAGTGAGTCAGGAAGCCTTAAACTTATTGTGCTCATGATAGTTCACCTATTATTTGAAGTAATTCTTTTGGGGTTATTGCCTTAATATTAAATTTACTTATATTTGAAAAATCGCGTAGGTTGTGAGTGACTATATAATCACTTTCTGACTCTACCGCCAATTCAAGAACAAAGTCATCACCTGGGTCTTTTAGATTAGGACGCCATAAGTAATGAACTTGCCTATGCCGCCCCATAGTGCATAAATAATTAATAATACCATCGATATCCGAGTGTGTAAGTCCTATAGAGCGGGATATACGCTTTGCTACAGCTTCATACTCTAAAACCAAGGGTACTGATAAATTGTAAGTAAATTTATTGCTATCAATTAATGATAGCAATTTAAATGACGCACCGTTACGTGAGCGTAAAGCTGATATAAATACACATGTATCTATGATAATTGAGCGAGCCATATTGGTATTATATGTGATACCAGTGAAATGTCAATGTTTGTGTTTTTAAAGCATAACGCCCGCCGTAACCGGTATGCAAAAAATGGCGCAGCTTTTGCGGCAGCAAAAGGTGTGACGTTTTTGCTTGTTCGGTTGACGCAATAGTTAGGCCTTTTTAAGATGCCCATTTCATTTTCAATTTACGATGGTTAATAGCACAATCACGTAAATAAAGATTTATTAGAGTTTGATAAGGGATACCGCTTTCTTCAGATAAGGATTTGAAGTATTCAACGGAATCACAATCAAGCCTCATAGTAATTGGCTGCTTAAGGAATTTAATATATGGGTTTTTTTTACCCTTCATTTTAGAGAAGTCATAATGAGCTTTCATTTTTGTTCACTCCAGTAAAATTGTTCTTCATCTTTATCTGCTTTTCTTGCAGATATGATTCTGATGATGGTTTCTTCCACCCTGAAGCAATGGCAAACAATAAGTGTATTTAAAGTAAAACTTGAACCAAGAAGCAAAAAACGATCCTCGTCCTCGGAATGTTCGGGGTCATAAAATTGAAGGGCATATTCATCATAAAAAGTTGTGCGAGCCTCTTCAAAAGAAACCCCATGCTTTTTAGTGTTCGTTTTATCTTTTTTCTTATCCCATTCGAATTTAAGATGCTTCATATGTACAGTGTACATATGATTTCTAATTTGTCAAATATGGTTTTTTTAAGCCTAACGTCTCGCATAACCGGCCATTTTATACAGAGCAGAGTGAAACGGCGCGGCGTATAAAATGGTCGGGTTGGTACACTTGTTAGGCTGTTTTAGCTTCAATTAGTGATCTTATTATTTCAATAACTTTATAGGCTTCTTCTTCATTAATATTTTGCCCTTCTATAATTGATCTTTTGAAAGAAAATGACCCAACCCACCCTGATGCCTCAACCACACCAACTGTCAGATTTTTATTTAGAAAATAATAGAGCGGACCAACGATGAGGCCAATAAAGAATATTGGCGTTAATAGTACGGTCAATACTAATGCCATCTTCCATGGTTTTTCATACCCGTAATATGCAGAGGAAATAGAATTCAAGGGGATGATCCTCTTCTCTTGACCTGCAAGTGAGGATGATGTGAACTTGATAAGATTGTCTTTTATCTCTATCTCGCTGGTTGGGTCAATTTTAAATATGGATAGAAGCCATGAAAGAATGCCAGATTCCCGACCAACAAGATGGACAAAGTCACTATTCTCATTCGCATCATCACTCGCGTACCATTTTTTGATTACTAACGACATTTATATTTCTCCTTTTGGTTAAAGTTATTCACTGCATGAGCCTAACGATAAAATTCAGCGGCGCGTTTTTTGCGACCGCTGGAATGCCTTGTTAGCCATTAGATCATGTAGACCACCTGAGACATATTTGTGAAGTACACTGGATACTAATGTTTGATATGGAATACCTTCTTCAAGCGCTCGCCTCTGAAGAGACTCTAAATCACGACTAGAAATTCTAATGTTAATGCGTTTGTCTTTTTTGAACGTTTCTTCGGCGACAGCCTGAAGCATTTTTCTACGCTTGGGCGTGAGTACAGATTTAAACTCACCCGCCTCGAAATCTTTAAGGATTTCTTTTTCCTCTTTACTAAGTTTAAGATCGCTCATCATTTTTCTCCAAGATACTGCTTTGTCGCTTTTCTGCTAGGGATCACCGTTTTCAAAAATATTTCTTTTCGATTTTCGACATAAGGCACAAGATGTACATAGCCATCGATGTTGATAACAAATACTCGTTGGTTTGGGTATTTATCTCCATTCGGATGTTCAATATCGTCCAATAACGAACCTTGTTGTAAATAGAAAACAACATCTTCGAAAGAAACGCCACGCTCAGCAATAAGCTGTTGGTTTTTCGTCGAATTCCAATTTATTGGTTTCATGGTGCGCAGTATAGCACAAATGTATGCCTATTGGCATCAGGTGGTTGTTTGGATGGCTAGACATAATGATTTCCCCTGAAGGGTGCCGACCTCCGTCCTACGTGGGTTAGCTACAAAGCAGCCAGTGCCATAATATGAAACTGTAACACTTCATAAACAGGATCGGAGGTCGACATGAC